>NZ_JBGUAX010000003.1:300000-511464 GCF_041821065.1 Egicoccus sp. AB-alg2
GGGGCCCAGTCCTGCCGGCGTCCGTCGCGCCGGTCGCCATGGTGTCCCGTCGCGAGATCGTCCTGGCGTTCATGACTCACCCCCGAGGAGTGGCGGTCCGCATCACGGGCGTCCGGCGCGCCGGGTCGCCGGCGCTGTAGCGGCGGGCGTGCCGCGAGACCGCGCCCGCTCTTGCAGCAGCAGCCACTCGGTGAGTTCGGCGTGCCGTTGCTCGAGGTCGGTGTCGAGGGAGCCGGACAGATGCCGGTCGGCGACGATGCGACCGTCGACCATGTAGAGCACGCGACCGGTGCGGGCGGCGACCTTGGCGTCGTGCGTGACCAGCATGATCGTGGTGCCGTCCGCGTTGAGTTCGCAGAGGATGTCCATGATCTCGGAGGCGGCGGCCGAGTCGAGCGCGCCGGTCGGTTCGTCGCCCAACAGGATCGTCGGCTGGTTCATCAGCGCGCGGCAGATGCCGATGCGCTGGAGTTGTCCGCCAGAAGCCTCCGAAACGTCACGGTCGGCGAGGCCCGCGACCCCGGTTCGCTCCAGCAACCGCCGCGCACGATCGTCGAGTTCGTCGCGTGGGGCGAGACCGGCGAGGTAGGCGGGCAGGACGACGTTGTCGAGCAGGGACAGGTTCTTCAGCAGGTGGACGTGCTGGAAGACGAACCCCATCCTCGTGAGCCGGAGACGGGCCAGCTTCTTCTGGCCGAGCGTCCCGAGGTCCTGCCCGTCGAAGACGACGGTGCCGGACGTCATCGTGTCCATGCCGCTGATGTTGTAGAGCAGGGTCGACTTGCCGGAGCCCGATGGACCCATGACGGAGACGAATTCGCCGTTGCCGACTTCCAGGTCCACGCCGTTCAGCACGGGGTGACCGTCGAAGGCCTTGGTCAGGTTCTTCGCGACGACGATGGCGGGTGCGGCGCTCATGGCGACCCCCTCATTCGATGTTGAGGGCGGAGATGTTGGCGTCCGAGATGGCCCGGGAGCTGGCCGCGGTCGCCACGGTGACGGACACGACCAGCGCGGCCGGCAGGACGACGTACGCCAGTAGTGGTCGGACGTCGAAGGCGATGCGGCTGGTGCCGCGGCCGAGCGCGTCGAACCCGCCGAACATCGCCTCGAACACGAGGTTGAACAGCGTCTCGCCGGCGGTGTTCGCGGCGAGCGTGCCGGCCACGACGCCCAGAGCGAGTACGAGCAGCATCCGGGTGAGGTACTGCAGGCGCAGGCCGGCGTCGTCGGCGCCGATCGCCCGCTGGATGGCGACCTGGCCGCCGTCCCTGGCGAGCAGCATGCGGTTGAACAGCGCCGTCATCAGCATCGCGAGAGCGACGGCGACGATCGCGGCGACGACGGCGGCCGTCGTGATCTGCTGGGCGATGGGTCCGAGGGTCTGGACGCGCCACTGTCCGATGTCGGCGATCTTGGCCGGCGCGAACTCGTCCGCATATGCCGCGGCCTTCGCGCCGGCATCCGTCCCGGCAGCGAGGTCGACACCGACCATGTACCACATCACCTCGTCACCCTCGATCGGCAGGGACGACTTGGCGGTCTTCCCGCCGTTGGTGATGTCCTGGTAGCTGCCCACGATCGCCAACTCGCGGGTCCGGCCGCCGACCTCGACCGGGAGGGTCGCGCCGACGCCACGCCCGGTCTCGTTCAGCGCGAGCAGCGACAGTGCGATCTCGGCGTCGTTCGTCGGAGCGCGCCCCTCGGCGTAGGTCAACGGCAGCCGGGTGTGGTCGCCGTTCTCGACGTAGAGGCTGACGGCGTTGCCGTCCATGTCCACCGTGTCGTTGCGGGTCGTGACCATCTGCGCGGTCGTCAGCGCCTGCGGGTCGGCTCGGAGCCGGTCGACGATGCGCGCGAACTGCCCCGGCGAGGCGTCGTCGGCGTGGCGCAGGTCGATGCGCAGATCGACGGCGCCGATCCCCATGTAGTTGATGAAGCCCGGCGAGTTCGCCGTCGTGGCGGAGTTGACCGGCACGATCATGATGAACGTGCTGACCGCGAAGACGAAGAACAGCAGCAGATAGGTCGGCCATCGCCCGACGACGTCCATCACGCCGAGCCTCACGTGCACGGGCATCCTCGACCGGTGTAGGCGCAGGCGGGCCGCCTTCGGCTGCCGGCTGGTCGTGCCGGCCCGCAGAGCGGTGACCGCGCTGATCCGGTCGAAGCGGCGCAGCAGCACCAGGACGAACAGCACGAGCACGGCAAACACCACGACGGCGGCGAGGAGCGGGGCGAGCCAGTTCCACAGCGTCGGCGCGGAGCCCAGGTAGCGGGTGATGTTTCGGGTCAGCAAGGGGGTCAGCGCCCAGCCGCCGAGCAACCCGAGCACCGAGGCGATGCCGGCGAGCAAGGCGTACTTGGTGAGGTAGATCCTGCCGATGTCGCGAGGGGCGACGCCGACGGCCTTGAGCACACCGATCTCGCGGTAGTCCTGCTCGGTCGCGGTGAGGAAGGAGAAGCGCAGACAAAGCAGACCGACCGCGAGTAGGAGCAACGCGACCAGGATCACCACGGCGGCGACCATCCCGTCGCCGATCACCGTCAACGTCCTGAACGTCGCCGAGTCGACCATCTGGCCGACCTTCGGCATGTCCGAGTCGAGGTAGGCCTTCTCGAACGCGGCGGTCTGTGTGGCCGGGTCATCGAGCCAGAACTCCAGGAGGTACTCGACCTCGCCGGTGTGCGCGCGAACCTCCTCCAGGTCCGATGCAGCCACGGCGAGGCGCTTGGAGCTGGCGACGGCGGGGTTCATGATCGAGTCGCGGGCGAAATCGGCGATCGTGAAGTCCTTGGCGTAGCCGTCCGCAGCCGTGATCCGGACCGACTGGCCGACCTCGAGTCCGGCTTCGACCTCGTAGATCACCGGCAGCACGATCGTGCCGGGGGCCACGTCCGTCAGCGGCTGGTTGTCCAGGTCGAGCAACAGGTCGCGCTCCGTGTTGGGCACGACGAGAGCGTTCTGCTGGATGCTGGCGGTCTGCGGCACGCCGTCGAACGACAGGTTCGCCCCGTCGATGCCGAGCATCAGCATCGACTGGTGGTGAACGACGTCAGGCCGCGCGGCCGCCCAGCGATCCACCTCCGCCTGGTCGTACGGTCCCGCGTGCATCTGGAGCACGTGCGGCGCGGCGGCCTGCGCCATCAAGCGACCGGACGTGCCGACGAGGCGGGACAGCGTCCCCGTACTCGCGGCCGCGAGGAGCACCGCCAGCATCATCAACACCACGAGGAGTGCGGTGACGCTGCGGTTGCGCACGAAGTCCCGAGCGATCATCCGGGCGTACACGGCAGACCCTTCCGCCGAGTGCCATCGTCGGTCGGCAACGCTGCGGGGCGCAGGGCCGTTGGGCACACGTCCGGCACCGATCGGCCCTTGGGGAGCGCGGGACCGCCGCGACGCGGGGTGGCCTCGCAGCCAGCGCCACCACCGGCGGTGGGCGGATACCTTCCCACCCCGTACCTCTACGTCGGCCAGCCGCGTCATATCGCCCGCATGCGCCGAACCGGACGCGAACGCAGGCAGGAACGACACGTATGGATCCGCAACGTGAGGCGGCGCGGCGGCGCACCTTCGCCATCATCTCGCACCCCGACGCCGGGAAGACCACGCTGACGGAGAAGTTCCTCCTGTACAGCGGCGCGATCCAGGAGGCCGGGGCGGTCAAGAGCCGCAAGGTCGAGCGGTCGACGGCCTCGGACTGGCTGGAGCTCGAGCAGAAGCGCGGGATCTCGGTCAGCTCGGCGGTCATGCGCTTCGAGCACGACGGGCACGTGTTCAACCTGCTCGACACGCCCGGACACCGCGACTTCTCCGAGGACACCTACCGGGTGCTGTCCGGCGTCGACGCGGCGGTCATGGTCATCGACGCGGTCAACGGCGTCGAGCCGCAGACGGAGAAGCTCTACGCCGTGTGCCGCAGGCGGGGCACGCCCATCATCACGTTCGTCAACAAGATGGACCGGCCCGCACCCGAGCCGCTGGAGATCCTCGACGACATCGAGACGAAGCTCGGCATCGACACCCATCCGGTGACCTGGCCGGTCGTGCCGGAGGGCCGGTTCGCCGGCGTGGTCGACCGCCGCGACCGTAGCTTCCACGTGTACGGCGACTCGGCGCACGGCAGCCACACGGGCACGGAGTCGACCGAGGCGTGGCGTGACGAGCTGGACGCGACCGGCATGGCCGGCGAGGAGCTGGCGCTGCTGGACGAGCTCGGCAAGGACGTCGACGTCAAGCGCTTCCTGGCCGGCGAGGCGACACCGGTGTTCTTCGGCTCGGCGCTGGCGAACTTCGGCGTCCGGCTGCTGCTGGACGCGGTCGCGGAACTGGCGCCCTCGCCCGGCCCGCGGGCGACCCGCGACGGCGACCATCGTGCGATCGACGAGCCGTTCGCCGGCTTCGTGTTCAAGGTCCAGGCGAACCTCGATCCGCGTCACCGCGACCGCCTGGCGTTCGTGCGGGTGTGCTCGGGCACGTTCGAGCGCGGCACCGCGCTGACGTGCGCCCGCAACGGCAAGCGTGTGGTCGCGAAGTACGCCCACCAGGTCTTCGGTCGCGAGCGCGAGACGGTGGACGTGGCGTTCCCCGGCGACATCGTCGGGCTGGTCAACGCGACCGACCTGCGAATCGGCGACACGCTCTACGACGGCAAGAAGGTCGAGTTCCCGCCCCCGCCGACGTTCACGCCGGAGCACTTCGCCGTCTGCACGCCGGCCGACCGCAGCAAGGTGAAGCAGTTCCGCCGCGGCCTGGAGCAGCTCGACCAGGAAGGCGTGATCCAGGTGCTGCGCCACCCGGACCTCGGCGACCAGGAACCGCTGCTGGCCGCGGTGGGTCAGCTCCAGTTCGACGTCGCCACCTGGCGGCTGGAGCACGAATTCGGTGCCCCGGTGCGGCTGCGGGCCGCGTCGTACGAGTCGGCGCGTGCGACCGACGACGCGTCGGTGCCGAAGCTCCGGACGCTGCGCGACGTGTCGGTGTACTACCGCTCCGACGACGTCCCGATGGCCCTGTTCCGCAGCCGCTGGGTGGCCGAACGCGTCGCGTCCGACCACCCCGAGCTCACGCTCGACCAGGTGCTGTTCACGTAGCTCGCGGCGGCGTCGTCAGCGCGCGGCCGCTGGGCGGGACCACCCAGCCCGTGACGGGCGGGTGATACCAACGAGTGTGCGACTGCCGTCGCAGATCGTGTTCGCGTGACCACTTCATGTGAGTGGCCGTCTAGCGTCACGCCGTCGCGCTTCGCGCCTCGCGCGCACCGGCGATCCCGGCGGTGCGGGGCGGGCATGGGAGCTGAGCGCGGCGCGTCGTCGCCCGCCGTGGGCGACGACCCATGGGAGTGAACGAATGGGAGTCTTCTCGTCACGCGTGCTCCGAAGGAAGCACGCCACCCGACGGAGCGTCGGGATGTTGGCCGCCGCGGCGATGCTCATCAGTGTCCTGCCGGTGGCGGCCGTGGCCGACGACGTCGACCCGCGCGTCGGCCTGAGCCCCGGCCTGTATGACGCGTCCGACGCCATCCTCGGCCTCGAGCACCTCGACTGGTTCCAGAAGCGCGACGGGACGCTGACGAACACCGTCTCCGATCTCGCCTTCCAGGGCGACTACGTCTTCATGGGCAACTACAACGGTCTGCAGGTCTTCGATGCCAGCGACCCGTCGGACCTTGAGTTGGTCACGGAGGTCCTCTGTCCGGGCAGCCAGAACGACATCTCGGTGTTCGGTGACCTGGCCTTCCAGTCGGTCGAAGCGACCGGCGGCAAGATCGACTGCACCACCGGCGGCGTCAACGCGTCCAACCGCATGCGCGGCGTCCGGATCTGGGACATCAGCGATCCGGTGAACCCGGACCTGGTCAAGAACGTCCAGACGTGTCGTGGCTCGCACACCCACACGGTGGTCGAGGACCCGAACGATCCCGACCACGTGTACGTCTACGTGTCCGGTACCGCCGGGCAGCGCTCGTCCGCGGAGGTCGTCTCGACGCCCGACGGCGAGATGTCCGGGCGCTGCGGCCAGACGTCCGCAGCCGGGGCGAACCCGTCGCAGTGGATGATCGAGGTCATCAAGGTGCCGCTGGCGAGCCCAGAGGACGCCCAGGTCGTCACCGAGGCTCGGCTGTTCCGGAACTTCGAAACCGGGGCGGTCAACGGCCTGCAGAACAGCGCGCCTCCGGGCGGTCACCCCTGCAACCAGGACCCCGACCCGGACTTCTTCTGCGCCCCGGCCGGCGCGAACTACTCGCCGACCCCCAACACCAACACCTGCCACGACATCACGGCCTACCCGGCGATCGGCCTGGCCGCCGGCGCCTGCCAGGGCAACGGCCTCCTGATCGACATCACCGACCCGGCCGACCCGGTCCGGGTGGACGACGTGGCGGACCCGAACTTCTCGTACTGGCACTCGGCGACGTTCAACAACGACGGCACGAAGGTCCTCTTCACCGACGAGTGGGGTGGCGGCGGCGGCGCACGCTGCATGGCCAACCACCGCGAGGAGTGGGGTGCCAACGCGCTGTTCGACATCGTGCAGACCGACGACGGCCCGAAGATGGAGTTCGCGAGCTACTACAAGCTGCCCGTGCCGCAGACCGCCCAGGAGAACTGCGTCGCGCACAACGGCTCGCTGATCCCCGTCCCGGGTCGCGACATCATGGTCCAGGCGTGGTACCAGGGTGGCGTGTCGATCTTCGACTTCACCGACACGGCCAACCCGTATGAGATCGCCTACTTCGACCGTGGTCCGATCGGCACGGGCACCGCGCTGGTGAGCGGCGGCTACTGGTCGGCCTACTGGTACGACGGCAACATCTACGGCTCGGAGATCGCACGCGGGCTCGACTCGTTCGCGCTCGCCGAGACCGACCAGCTGTCGGCCAACGAGATCGCGGTGGCGGAGTCGGTCGACTTCCGTCAGCGCAACGTCCAGGGCCAGGAGCGGTTCGCCTTCGAACCCAGCTTCACGCTCAGCCGGGCCTACCGTGACCAGGCGGCACGGGCCGGTATGGACGCCGACCTGCTCGCCAACGTGGACAAGTTCATCGACCGTGCCGAGCGGTTCCAGACCGGCCCGCAGGCGCAGGCCGCGAAGGCGAACCTGCGCGCGCTGGCCAACCAGCTCGACGACGTCGGTGGGTACGACGACCTGTCCGCGTCGCTGCGAGCGCTGGCCGACGCCTGATCCCGAGGCAGGATCCGCAGCACCCAGGAGGGGGCGCCACACGGCGCCCCCTCCGCCATGACGCCCCCTCGGCCGCCAGTCGGCGCCCCGTCAGCTGCGCGGCGCCTCATGCGTCGCTCAAGGCAGCTTCAAGCCCGGGCGTGGATGGTCGGGATCGCGGATGCTCGTACGGCCGAGCGTGTCGACGACGCCGCGTCCCCGACGTCACGCCCAGGAGACCATCATGCGAACCCGTACCGTCACGGTCACCCGTCGGACGCCCGCACCACCCGAGCGCGTCTGGGCGTTGCTCGGCGACATCACCAGCTGGCCGGAGTGGGCTCCGGTCCGCGGTGCGGAGTTGGAGTTGCCGGCGGCCGGCGGTGGTGACGGGCTCGGTGCCATCCACGCCCTGCGCACGCCCACCGGCACCACGCGCGAGCAGGTCGTCGCCCACGAGGCGCCGCGGCACCTCGCCTACGTGCTGCTGTCCGGTCTGCCGCTGCGCGACTACCGCAGCGACGTGACGCTGGAGCCCACCGACGGTGGCACCACCGTCACGTGGACGTCGAGGTTCAGCGGCGGCTGGCTCCGCGCACGCTTCGTTGCCATGGTGCTCGGGACCTACAGCCGGCGTCTGACCGCGGCCGCCACCTCGTTGTCCTCGGCGTCCTGACCACCCCGGTCGTCGGTGGGGGGCCCGCCATCCTCGTCGTCGGTCGGGTTCGTACGCTCGGGTGGCCCACCCGTGTCCCGGCGCGAAGGCCGGGCGTCGTCACTGGAGCGGTCATGGCCAACCGGCTCGCGCACGAGAGCTCGCCCTACCTGCGCCAGCACGCCGACAACCCGGTGGACTGGTTCCCGTGGGGCGAGGACGCCTTCGCCGCCGCCCGCGAACGTGACGCGCCGATCTTCCTGTCCGTCGGCTACTCGTCGTGCCACTGGTGCCACGTGATGGCGCACGAGAGCTTCGAGGACGAGCAGATCGCCGCGCTGCTCAACGAGCGCTTCGTCAACGTCAAGGTCGACCGCGAGGAACGTCCCGACGTCGACGCGGTCTACATGCAGGCCGTCACCGCCATGACCGGCCACGGTGGCTGGCCCATGAGCGTGTTCCTCACCCCCGAGGGACGCCCGTTCTACGCCGGCACCTACTGGCCGAAGCAGCCCGCGCACGGCATGCCCTCGTTCCCGCAGGTGGCCGTGGCGGTCGCCGACGCCTGGCAGGAGCGCCGCGACGAGGTGCTCGAGTCCGCCACCTCGATCGCCTCGGCCCTGGACGCGCACCGGGACGCGTCGCTGGCGGACACGATCGACCCCGCTTTCGTCGACGAGGCGGCCCGGCTCGTCCTGGGCCAGGCCTGGGACCGGCAGCTGGGTGGCTTCGGGCGCGCGCCGAAGTTCCCGCAGGCGATGACCATCGAGTGGCTGCTGGCACGCCATGCCCGCACCGCCGAGCCGGACGCCCTGGCCGCCAGCGTGCAGGCGCTGGACGCGATGGCCCGCGGCGGCATCCACGACCAGTTGGCGGGCGGGTTCGCCCGCTACTCGACCGATGCCCGCTGGCTGGTCCCGCACTTCGAGAAGATGCTCTACGACAACGCGCTGCTGCTGTCGGCGTACGCGACCGCGGCGGCGCTCACGGGCGGGCCGGACCTGGTCCGTGTCACGCACTCGACGGCGACCTACCTGCTCGCGGAGCTGCGGACGGCGGGGGGTGCCTTCGTCGCGGCGACCGACGCCGATTCGGAGGGCGTCGAGGGTCGCTACTTCGTGTGGCCCTACGACGAGCTGGTCGAGGTGATCCGCGAGGCCGACGCCGATCCCGACCGCTGGGCCGCTTTCCTCGGCGCGACCCCGGAGGGCAACTGGGAGGGCGTCAACGTCCTGCACGAGCCGGTGCCGCGCCACACCTTCGCCGAACGGCGCGGGCTGGACCTGGACGCGTTCGAGGACGAGTGGGAGCGCATCCGACTGGCCCTGCTCGAGCGGCGGGCACAGCGCGTGCCGCCCGGTGTGGACGACAAGGTCATCACCAGCTGGAACGCCTACGCGATCCGGGGGTTGGCCCGCGCCGGCCGGCTGCTCGACGAGCACGGCTGGGTCGTGGCCGCCACCGCCGCCGCGAGCTTCCTGCACGAGCACCTGGTCGTCGCCGACCGCCTGCACCACTCCTGGAAGGACGGTCACGTCGGCGCGCCGGCGTTCCTCGAGGACGTCGCCGGACTGGCCCTGGCCGACCTGGAACTGTTCCAGGCCACCGGCGAGCGGATCTGGTTCGACCGTGCCAGGGCGCTGGCGGACGAGGCCGAGGAGCGCTTCCACGACGACGCCGAGGGCGGCTGGTTCCAGACCGCGCACGACGCGGAGACGCTGTTCACCCGCCCCAAGGACACGTGGGACAACGCCACGCCCGCGGGCACGTCGGTGATGGTCGAGGTGTGCCGGCTGCTGGCCGGGCTCACCGGCGACCTCGGGTGGCGGACCCGTGCCGAGGAGGGGGTCCGGCTGTTCCAGGACGGTGCTCGGCGCATGCCGACCGGCTACGGCTGGCTGCTGCGGCAGGCCGAGGCGCTGGTCGGCGGGATGCGCGAGGTCGCCATCGTCGGCGAGCCGGGCCCCGACCGGGACGCGCTCGCCCGCGTCGCCAACGGCATGCTCGATCCGGGCACGCTGGTGGTCGTCACCGACCCGGCCCACCACGACCGCGTGCCGCTGCTCGCGGGGCGCGGACCCGTCCAGGGTGCCCCGGCGGCCTACGTGTGCCGGGACCTGGCCTGCGAGCGGCCCGTCACGCGACCCGACGAACTCGCGGCACTGCTGCGCGTGTGAGCGAAAGGGCCCGTGTGAGCGACGACCGGCTCGTCGAGGACTGGGGCGAGCGCAGCGGCCGCTGGGCCGGGGTGCGCAGCGAGATCGTGGACCTGGCCGGCACCGCCGTCCACGTGCTGCGCGCCGACGGCCCCGACGACGGCATCCCGCAACTGCTCGTCCACGGCCTCGGCGGCTCGGCCACCAACTGGATCGAGGTGGTCGCCGGGCTCGCCAAGCACGGACCGGTGGTGGCGCCCGACCTGCCCGGCTTCGGCAGGACCGAGCCACCGCACCCGCGCGCGAGCCGCGTCCCGGCCAACGTCGCGTTCCTGCACGCGCTGCTCCGCCGGCTCGGCTGGCGGCGCGCCGTCGTCCACGGCAACTCGATGGGGGGCATGCTGGCCGTGCTGCTGGCGGACCGGGCTCCCGAACGCGTCGAGCGGCTGGTCCTGGCCTCCCCGGCGCTGCCGACCGCCCGCAGCCGCATGCACGAGATCCATCCGCTCACGTTCCTGCGTTTCGTGCCCTTCGCCGTGCCTGGTGCCGGCCATCTCGCGGTCCGGGCGATGCGTGCCCGGGTCAGCCCCGAGCGTGAGTGGGAGCAGACCGCCCGGCTCCTGCACGGTGATCCCGAGCGGCTGTCGCCGGAACTGCAGGCGATCGGGCTGGAGAACCTCGTCGCCGGACGTGACGCGGGCTGGCGCCTGCCGGGCCTGGTCGGCGCCGCGGAATCGCTGGTGTCCGCACTGGTCCGCGCCCGCGAGCTGGTCCAGGCGGTCGACGACATCCAGGCGCCGACCCTGGTCGTGTGGGGGGACGCGGACCGACTGGTGGGGCGCGCCGTGATCGATCACCTCGCCGAGCGTCGACCCGACTGGGAACTGACGTCGCTACCGGCCGTCGGGCACGTGCCGATGGCGGAGGCGCCCGACGACTACCTGGCGGCCGTGGCCGCCTTCCTCGCCGAGGACTGACCGGATCACGCCGGGCGGGCGTGCTCGGGTGCGCCGAAGCCGGCGATCCAGTCCCGCACGGCCGTGATCGCGCGCTCGGGCACCTCGAACTGGGGCACGTGCCCGACGTCCTCCCACACGTCGACCGTGGCCGCGGGCAGCCGGTCGGCCACGCGCGCGGCGTAGCGCTGGCGGACGAGGCGGTCCTTGCTGCCGAACACCCAGTAGCTGGGCGTGCGCAGCGTGGCCAGCCGGGTCCAGTAGCTGCGCCGCCCGCCGGCCTTCTCCGCACCGAGGTGTCGGGCGCAGGCCAGCAGGGCGAGCCGGTAGCCGGGGTCGCCGAGGTAGCGCATCGTGTCGTCGGCGGCCGCCCGGAAGTTGGCCGCAGGGATGCGGGCCGGGTCGCAGAACAGCTCGCGGATACCAGCCTCGACCCACTGGCGCGGCACGGGCACGGGAGCTGCGCCGACCCAGTGGGGCCGTGTGAAGCGAAGCAACGGGCCGAACCGCTGGTACTCGTCGAACGCGACGGCGGCGCCCAGGCCGACCACGCTGCGCACCGCTTCCGGGTGGCGCAGGGCCAGTTCGATCGCGATGCGCCCACCCATGGAGTTGCCGACGACGTGGACGTCGCGGATGCGGTTGCGCACCAGGTAGCCGTGCACCACGTCGGCCATCCAGGCCATCGTGTAGCGCCGGCCGGTCGGCAGCGGCTTGGCGGACTTGCCGAAGCCCGGCAGGTCGAGCGCGTGCACCTCGTGGTCGTGGGCCAGGCCGTCGAGCAGGGGCAGGAACGACACCTTGTTGGCACCCAGCCCGTGCAGCAGCAGCACCGGGTCGCCGTGGCCGGCGACCAGCGACTCCAGTCGCACGCCCTTGACCGAGGTCTCCACCGTCCGCAGCAACCGGGTCGCCTCGGGGCCGGGCGCGAACATGGTCTCGAAGCGGGCGGCGAGGTTGAGGTCCCCCGCGATCTCCAGCCGCCCGCCCAGGAAGGCCGCGACGCCGTCCTGGCGACCGGCGACGAGGTCCAGCCAGGTGGCGGCGTCCGTCCGCAGGCGCGCAACCGGGGTGGCGGCCGCGCCGGGGGAGACGAGGATCCGGCCGGAGCGGACGTGGAACGTGGTCGCCGCGGCCGGGTGGTCGACGAGTTCGATGACCCACTTGGCGTCGAGGTTGCGAGCCTCCTCGGGCTGGAAGCGCTCCGCGAGGTGCAGGAAGGCGCCGCGGACGTCGTCGGTCGCCGGCGCCCGCAGACCCAGGGGAGATGCACCCGCGACGGGGTTGCTGGTGCCGCCGTCCGGGGCCGGGGGCCGCGGTGCGACCGTCATGTCCCTCCCCTTTCTCGAAAGGAGCGTACGCGTCAATCACCCCTGAACGTCGGGTTTCGCGACGCTTTCAGAGCGATCCGTCAGCCACGTCACCAGCCCCCGACCGGTTGCGACGCCGACCTCATGGACGTCTGGCCAGGCGATTTGCCACGAAGGTCGGCCGGGTCTGGCAGGTCGGACGTCCGTCTGACCGATCAGTCACCGACCACACGGCGGTAGCGCAGCCCGCGCGCGCCCGGCACGCGACGAACCACGCCGGCGTCCAGGAGCACCTCGAGGTGGGCCGCGGCGGCCGGCAGATCCGCCAGCCCGAGCCGGTCGCGGAGGTCGGCGATCGTGAACTCCGGCTCCAGACCGGTCGCCGTGGCCGCCGGCCCAGGCGCGTCGTCCAGCACCCCGAGGACGCGCGCCGAGCCGCGGAGCCCCTCGACGACGGCCTCCGCCCACCGCTCGAGCCAGATGGTGGCGTCGCGCCGCCGCAGCGTGCGGGCCACTTCCTCGTGGTAGCCGAGCGCGTCGTCCGCCAGGGCCAGTTCGGGGACGGCCAGGCCAGCCGGATCCAGCCCGTGGCGCCGCAGCCACAGGCGTGAGGCGGCTCGGGCGAGGCGACCGTTGGCGGCCTCGAACGGGTGCAGTCGCAGGACCTCGAGGTGCAGGACGCCGGCGGCCACCAGGGGCGGCAGGTCCTGCGCCGGGCCGCGCAGCCAGGCGTCGAGTGCGTCCGCGGCGGTGGGCAGCAGCGCGGGTTCGACGGTGTAGTAGATGACGCGGCCGACGCTGGCGTCGTGGACCGCCTGGTCGCTGGTGCGCAGGTGGGCGGCGCGATCCGGCGCGAGCAGCCCGCGTGTCAGACGGCGGTGGAGCTCGCCCAGCGTGGCCAGCGGCGCGCGGGCGAGGTCGTCGAGCAGGTCGTCCGCAGCGGCGGCCGCGCGCACCCCGCGGGCCTCGCGCGCCAGCAGCGTCGCGTCCGGCACCTCGTCGAACGCCCGCAGCGCGTCGAACCAGGACCCGCCCCGGCCGTCGCCGGCCGGCGCAGTGCCGAGTTCGTCGTCCGCGTCGTCGATCGGTGCGTCGGCGGCGGGCAGCGCTTCCAGCGGTGAGCCGTCCAGCCGCAACGACGCGACCAGTGCCGCCTCGCGGCGGGCGTCGGCCGCCGCGGCGGCGTCGCCCGTGTCGGCGGCCGAGCGCAGTCGGTCCGCCAACTCCTCGGCGCGGGTGAGCAGCGCGCCGAGATGGGCGCTCACCTGGTGCCGGTCGACGACGCCGGTCAGCGCCACGGCCGCAGTCGCCGTCCGGCGGCGGCCTCGGTGGCGATGCGTCCGTGCCGGCGGCCGAGCAGGTAGGTGCCGGCCGCCAGTGCCGCCGACCCGGCGCTGGCGGTGGTGACCTTGACGACCTGCTTCGTGCGGCGCGAGAAGATCACGATCGGCCAACCGCGCTGGTGGGCGACCGACTCCAACGGCCGGTCGGGGTTCACGGCGACCGGGTGACCGACCATCTCCATCATCGGCAGGTCCGAGGCGGAGTCGCTGTAGCTGTAACACAGCCGCAGGTCGTAGCCCTTCTCCGCGGCCAGCTTCTCGATCGCCTCGGCCTTGCCCTCGCCGTACAGGAACGGTCCGTCGAGCCGGCCGGTGTAGCGGCCGTCGGCGACCTCGGACACGGTGCCGAGACCGCCCTCCATGCCCAGCGCGCGTGCCAGCGGATCGACGAGCTCGACCGGGGAGGCGGACAGGATGTAGCAGTCGCGTCCGGCCTCGTGGTGCATGTCGATCAGGCCGCGCGACTCCGGCCGGACCTGCTCGAGGATGCGCGGGATGATCTGCTCGTTGAGCGCCACGAGTTCGGCCTGCTCCGAGCCCGTGACCGCATGGAGGATGCGGTCACGGACCGCCTCGGAGCGCTCGTCGGTGGCGCCGAACAGCTTGTAGGTGGCGGCGTTGAGCGCGTCGCTCACCAGTTCGCCGGTGGGGATCAGCTTGTTGCGCCACGCGGCGATGCCGAAGTGGAAGGCCGACGAGCCCCCGATGAGGGTCCGGTCGAGGTCGAAGAAGGCGGCAGCGGCTTCGGCCACGATCGCTCCTGGTCCTGGCGGCGGCTGGCTCGGGCCCCGAGGGTAGTCCGCCGTGACGGTGGCCCGCCCAAACGGGAAGCCCCCAGCCCGGTGCCGTCGCGGCGCTCCCTTCCCCGTGGAGCGTCGTTCCGGTCCGGTGCTGGGGACCTCGTGGCGGGACCGTACGGGGCCGGGCGGGCAACTGTCGAGCGTCTCGTCCACAGGGGCTGGGGACGAGTGGGGGCCGCGGTGTGGATGGGGTGTGGATGGCCGCGAGGTGGACGGCGCCGCGTCGGCGAGGATCGCCGCGTCACCGCAGGTCGGGGCGGGCACGCCGCCGTCGGACCGTCCACACGGCATCCACACGCTGTGGACGGCGGGCCCGACGAGGGCCCGCTCGTGCCCGTGCGAGGCTCGCACGGGACACCGGGGCCGCGCCCCACCCGGCCGCGGCGTCTGCTACCTGCCCGCCCACCGAGGAGCCCGCCCATGTCCGTCGAGCACCGCCCGGCCGCCGCCGGCCGGCCCGAGCTGCGCATCCACCGCAGCCCACGGCGGCGCCGGTCCGCATCGGCCGCGCCCGAGGGCGCCGGCATCGTCATCCGCCTGCCGGCGGGCCTGGAGCGTGTCGAGGAGGAGCGGCTGATCGACGACCTGGTCGCCAAGGTCACCCGGCGCCGCTCCCGGGAACGCAACGGCGGCGACGCGGCCCTGGAGGCCCGCGCCCGGCTCCTGGCCGACCGCTACCTCGACGGGGTCCGGTTCACGTCCGTGCGCTGGTCGCCGCGCATGGCCCGCCGGCACGGCTCGTGCACGCCGGCGACGGGCGAGATCCGCATCAGCGACCGGTTGGCGTCCGCGCCGGCATGGGTGCTCGACGCGGTGCTGGTCCACGAGCTGGCGCACCTGCTCGAGCGTGACCACGGGCCGGCGTTCCATGCCCTGGTGGCCCGCTACCCGCAGGCCGAACGGGCCCGCGGCTGGCTGGAGGGCTTCTCGGCCGGTCAGCTCGCCGCGGGCACCCCGCCCGATCAGGTGCCGGCCGCGCCGCTGCCGTCGCCGCCCTCGTCCTCGCCGTCCGCGTCCTCGCCGTCAGCACCCGCGCCGTCCGCGCCGTCCGCGTCGCCCGCGGACTGCTGACGCAGGCGCTCGTCGGCGCTGCCCTCGACCGGGGCTTCGCCGAACTCGCCGCCGAGCAGCTCGCTGAGGTCGTCGGGGACGTCGTGGTCACCGGCGGTGCGTGCCAGCCAGGCGGACGGGTCGGCCAGCTCGGCGGCGTCGGGCAGGTTCTCCGGGTGCGCGAGCGCGCGGTGCAGGCCCGCGGGCCCGAGCGCGCCCTCGACCGCGACCACGAACGCCTCGCCGACGCCCTCGTCCTCGGGCTTGAGGTCCAGCCCGAGCAGCGCCGCGAGCAGCTCCTCGCCGTCGCCGCGCGTTGCCCGTCGGCGTCGCAGCACCTCCTCGACCCGCCCACGGGCGGGCAGCCGGTCGCCCGCGGCGCGGTCGGCCTCGTGGCGCGCCCAGGCGCCGACCAGGCACACGACCGCCTGCAGCCGCTCGAGCACGCGACGCTGGTCCGGCGTGGGTTCCATCCGCAGGCCCGCTGCACGCTCCATCGCCTCGCGCAGCGAGTCCGGGTCGTCGGGGTCGACGCCGGTCATCAGCTCCTCCGACAGCTCACGCATCCGTTCGGCGTCGATGGAGGTACCGGCGGCGAAGCGGGCGACCAGCGACTGCACGTGCGCCTCCAGCCACGGCACGGCGTGGAACAGGCGCCGGTGTGCGGCCTCGGTCAGCGCGAGGACGACCGCGACCTCCATCGGGTCGAGGTCCCAGCCGTCGAACTCGGCCTGGACGTTGACCGCCAGCGAGTAGGCCTCGGCCCGCGGCGCCGTCGGGATGCCGAGGTCGTACTGGCCCAGCAGCTGACGGGAGAGTTGCCCGACCACCTGCCCGGCCTGCAGGCCCATCAGTGCCGCACCCGCGGGCCGCAGCATCGCGCCGAGGTCCATGCCGCCGAGGTTGGCGAGCAGGTCGCCCAGGCCGGGCGGCAGACCCTCCAGGCCCGGCAGGCCCGCGGGCCCCTGCTCGCCGAGCTCGCCGAGCTGCTCCTGTGCCAGCGACACCATCGCGTCGGTGGAGGCACGCGCCACCGGTTCCACCAGCGGCCGCAGGGCCGCCAGCGCGGCGTTCACCCAGGTCTGGCGCGAGGCGACCACCAGCCGGCCGGCGTCGGGTGACGCCGGCAGCGGGCTGTCGTCCAGCCAGTGCTCGGCCAGCTCCATCGCCTGGCGCGCCCGTGTCTCCTCCTCGGGGGTGGGGCCGCGGTCGCCGTCCGCCGCCACCTGGAGGGCGACGCGGCTGGCGAGGTTCCAGTCGACCGGGCCGGACTGGCCCAGCCCGCCGGCGAACAGCTGCGAGAGCTGGGCGCTCATGGCGGCCAGGCCCTCGCTGCCGCCGAGTTGCTGGAACATCGCCTGCAGTTCCGGCGGTAGCGCGCCGCCGAACGGGTCGTCGGGCTCGTCGTCGCCGGGAAGGCGGGGGTCGTCGCTCACGGGAGGCCTCGTCGGCTCGTGGTGCGGGTGGTGCGGGTGGTCGAGGGCCGCGGTGTCGGCCGGGTGTTGCCGGCCGGCCGTGTCGCGGCCGGGGTGTCCGTGCGCCGGTCGTCGGGGCGGACCCCCTCGCTACGGTACGCGGCGAGCGGTCGAGGAGGGGACGGTGACCACCGTCGCGATCACGGGGGTGGGTGGGTTCATCGGCAGACGGCTGGTCGCCGCCCTGGACGACCAGCCGGAGGTGCAGCGCATCCACGGCCTCGACCTGGTGGCGCCCAAGGGGCTGACGTCCGACAAGCTGGTGTTCCGCCGCGCCGACGTACGCGACCGCGACCTGGTCCAGGTGCTGGAGACGGTCGACACCCTGGTCCACCTCGCCTTCCGGCTCGATCCGATGCACGACGAGCCGACCATGCGCGAGATCAACGTCGAGGGCACCAAGCGGGTCTTCGAGGCGGCGGCCGCAGCCGGCGTCCGACGCGTCGTGTACCTGTCGTCGGTCGCGGCCTACGGCGCCCATCCGGACAACGAGGTGCCGCTCACCGAGGACCACCCGGTGCGCGGCACCCCCGACTTCAACTACTCGCAGCACAAGGCCGAGGTCGAGCAGTGGCTGTGGCCGTGGGCGCAGGCGCACCCGGAGGTCGCCGTCACGGTGCTGCGGCCCGCGATCGTGCTCGGTCCCGGCGCGCAGAACTTCGTGACGCGGGTCTTCGAGCAGCCGCGCATCACGCTCGTCAGGGGCCACAAGCCGCCGCTGCAGTTCGTGCACGTCGACGACGTCGTGTCGGCGCTCGTGCACGTCCTCGAGCACGACCTCACCGGCGCGTACAACGTCACGGCCGAGGGGTGGCTGTCGATGGACGAGGTCACGGCCATCGTCGGGCGGCGCACCGTGGCGGTGCCCGAGGAGGTGGCCTTCTCCGTGACGGAACGGCTGTGGCGGCTCGGCATCGGCGAGCAGCCCCCGGGCCTGGTGTGGCACTTCATGCATCCATGGGTCGCGTCGCCGGCGAAGCTCATCGAGACCGGCTGGCAGCCCAAGCACAGCAACCGCGACGCCCTGGACGAGACGGTGCGCGAGCACGGCCGGTTCGTGTCGCTCGTCGGACTGCGCGCCGAGCGGCGGACGGTGCGCTCGGCGTCACTGGCGGCAGCCGGGATGGTCGGCGTCCTGGCCAGCCGTGAGGTCCGTCGCCGCCAACTGCAGCGCCGCCGCCTGGAGCGCTGAGCGCGCGGGCCCCGGTCGAGCCGGTGCCGCGGCCGGGTCGCGGTGTTGCCAGGACGCGCCTGGCTCGTTGCCCTCGTCGTACGCGTCGATGACGGCGGGAGGGCAGCAAGGTGCGGACACGGGCACGGGGCGCCGTGTCACGGTCGGCCGTGACGACCGTGGCGCTCGTGCTGGCGACCCTGGTCCTGGCGCCGGCGCTGTTGGTCCTGGCACCGCCGCCGCTGCCGTCCGCGCCGGCGTCCGCGCTCGCGCCGGGCGACCCGTACCGCGAGCAGCAGTGGGCGCTGGACCGCATCGGCGCGGATGTCGCCTGGGCGGGCGGCGACCGCGGCGAGGGGACCGTGGTCGCGATCGTCGACACCGGTGTCGCACTCGACCACCCGGACCTGCGCGACCGGTTCGTGCGTGACGCGGACGGTGAGGTCGTCGGGCTCGACCTCGTCGACGGCGGTGCCCCGGACGACGCGCACGGGCACGGCACGCTCGTCGCCGGGATCGTCGCCGCCACCGCCGACGACGGCGTCGGCATCGCGGGCGTCGCCCCGCGCGCGAGCCTGCTGCCGATCCGGGTGCTCGACGAGGCCGGGAGCGGGGCCGGCGGGGACGTGGACCGTGCGATCCGGTGGGCCGTCGACCACGGCGCCGACGTCGTCAACCTGTCGCTGGAGAGCGTGCCCGGGGACGAGGCCGCTCCGGCCGGGCCCGGCGCACCGACGGCGGCGGTGCGCTACGCCTGGGAACGCGGCGTGGTGGTCGTGGTCGCGGCCGGCAATGCCGGCGCGCCGGACACGGCCTACCCGGCGGACTCGCCCGTGGTGCTCGTCGGCGCGGTGGACCGCGACGACCGGCGTGCCGACTTCTCCTCGCAGGTGCGTGAGGACGCCCTGCTGGCCCCCGGGGTGGAGGTGATCAGCACCTGGTGCCGCCCGCCGGGTGCCGAACGCTGCGAACCCGGCACCCACACCTACGGCGTCGCCGAGGGAACCTCCTTCGCGGCGCCGCACGTCAGCGGCGCGATCGCGCTGCTCATCGCGGCCGGCTTCACCCCCGAGGACGCCGTGGCCCGGCTGCGCGCCACGGCGGTCGACCTCGGTGAGCCGGGGCCGGACGTCGCCCACGGCCACGGACGCATCGACGTGGGCGCCGCCTTCGCCGACGCGGTGCCCTCTGACGCGGTGTCCTCCGACGCGGTGGGCTCCGACGGGATGGCCGCCGACGGGATGGCCCCGACGGCGACCGGTGAGCGTGCCGTGCCCGACGGCGAGGCACCGGAGCGTCCCGCCGTGGCGACGGAGACGGCGGCACCGGACGCCGCGGCTGCCGACCGGGCCGTACCGACGCGGCAGCCCGCGGCCGACGGCAACGGGGACGTCCGGGTCCCGCCCGTCGTGGCGTTGCCGGCCGACGACCCCGCCCGCGCGACGGGATCCCACGGTGACGGGTCAGGGGTCCACCTCGTCGCGGTCGCGTGCCTCGCCGTGACGTTGTGGATCTGGTCCGCGGTGGCCCGACGGCACGCATGACCCGGGGCTACCCTCCGCGCGTTCGGGCTGCGTGGAGGGCACGTTGCGCCGGTTGGCAGTGTTCGTCGTCGTGGTCGGCGCCGTCGTCGCCCTGACGACGGGCGGCGCGATCGCGCGCGGACTGGTGCCCTGCGAGGTCCTCGCGGCCCAACCCGCCTGCTACGTGGCGTTGCGGCCAGGTCCGGCCGAGGACGTGCTGCAGCTGCTGGAGGTGCGTGGCGCCCGCGCCTACACCGCCACCGGCGAGCTACTGCTGACCACCGTCGCGGTCGACGAGGAGCTCGGTCTGACCGAGTGGCTGCGCGCCAACGTCTCCGCCGGCATCGAACCGGTGCCGCGCGAGCAGCTGTTCCCCGCGGGCAGCGACCGCGACGAGGTGGCGGAGTACAACGCCGCGCTGATGGCCGACAGCCAGCTGACGGCGACGCTGGCCGCCCTCGACGAGCTCGGCTACGACGTCACCGGTGAGGGAGCGCTGGTCACCGCGGTCGTGGAGGACGCGGTGACCGACGAGCTCGTGGTCGGCGACGTCATCACCGCGGTCGACGGTCGGCCCGTCACCGACAACGCGGCCGTGGTCGCGGCCGTGCAGGCACGCTCGCCGGGCGACCGGCTGACGCTGCAGGTCCGCGACGGGGCCGGCGAACGCGACGTCGAGGTGGTGCTGGGCGCCGCGGCCGACGACGCCGAACGCGCCTATGTCGGGGTGCTGCTGTCCACGGAGCTCGACCTGCCGGTCGACGTGTCGATCGACGCCGGCATCATCGGCGGCCCCTCGGCCGGCCTGATGTTCGCCCTGTCGATCGTCGAGGTGCTCGGTCCGGACGATCTCACCCACGGTGCGGTCGTCGCCGGTACCGGCACACTCGACCGGGACGGGGCGGTCGGGGCGATCGGCGGGATCCGGCAGAAGATGCTCGGTGCGACCCTCCGCGAGGACGGCGGCCGGCCCGCGAGCGTGTTCCTGGTGCCGCGAGGCAACCTCGACGAGGCGCTCGGCACGCCCGTCGAGCGCGAGATCCACCTGGTCCCGGTCGGCACGCTCGACGAGGCCATCGCGGCACTGGCCGCGGTCGGCGAAGGGCGTCTGCCCGAGGAGGCGACCACGCTGACGCCGTCGCCGAGGCGTGCCGCCGCCGAGTGACGGCGCGCTCCGGCCGCGGCGGTGGTCGCCGCGGGCCGGATGGGGGAGTGTCGGGCGAGCGCACGGGTGAGCGCCGAACTGGCCCCGGGGGGTGTGGATGGCTAGCCTCGTCGTTCCCGCGGAGCGCGAATCCGCGGCCGTCGCCGTATCCAACGTGCGTTGGACGCGGCGCCGCTCGCGGACCGCCACACGGCGCGGGGAACGTCGCAGCCGGCTGTGCCTCGTCCCGGTCTGCCCGCCCAGGCGGCGACGTCATCGTATCCCGGGGCACGGGACATCCTGAGGCTTCACTGAAAGGCCGGACGTGGGTGAACTCGTACGGCGGCGGCTCGGCACCATCGTGGTGCTCGGCGTGCTGCTCGTGCTCTTCAGCGCCAACCGCATCGCCGTGCTGCTGACCGACCTGTGGTGGTACGACGAGCGCGGGTTCCGGCAGGTCTTCACGACGCTGCTCGGCACCCGCCTGGGCCTGGGCCTCGCATTCGGGTTGTTCCTGGCCGCGCTGATCGCCGTCAACCTGCTCGTGGCGCGACGGCTACGGCCGTTCTACATCCCCTCGACGCCCCAGCAGGCCCAGATCCAGCGCTACCGCGAGATGGCGGATCCCTACCTGCCGTGGCTGATCGCCGGCGTCGCCGCCGTGTTCGGCTTCACCTCGGGGGTCGCCGTCAGCGCCCAGTGGGAGTCGTTCCTGCTGTGGCTCAACGGTGTCGAGGTGGGCAGCACCGACGCACTGTTCGACGTCGACCTCGGCTTCTACCTGTTCGACCTGCCGTTCCTGTCGTTCCTGCAGACCTGGCTGTTCACCTCGCTGATCCTCACCACGATGCTGACGGCCGGTGCCCATTACCTGCTGGGCGGCATCCGGCCCGAGGCGCAGGGCGAGAAGGTGCTGCCGTCGGTCAAGGCGCACCTCGCCGTCCTGGTCGCGGCGATCCTCGCGGTGCGCGGGTGGGGCTACTGGCTCGACCGCTACCAGCTGCTGTACTCCGAGCGCGGGACGGTCACCGGTGCCGCCTACACCGACGTCAACGCGGAACTACCGGCGCTGTACCTGCTGCTGGGCGTCAGCGCCATCGCGATCGTGCTGGTGCTGCTGTCGATCCGCCAGCGTGGCTTCCTGCTGCCGGGCGCGGCGCTGGCGCTGCTGGTCGTCGCCTCGATCATCCTCCAGGGCGCCTATCCGGCGGCGATCCAGCGGCTGCGGGTCGACCCGCAGGAGCTGGCCCGCGAGGAGGAGTTCATCGACCGCAACCTCGCCGCAACCCGGGCGGCGTTCGGACTGGACGACGTGGCGTTGCAGCCGTTCGACATCGCCAACGATCTCGACGAGGCCGACGTCATCGAGAACGACGTCACCCTGCGCAACGTGCGGCTGTGGGAGCCGGAGGTCCTTGAGACCACCTACCAGCAGATCCAGGCGCTGCGGCCGTACTACCAGTTCAACGAGGTCGCGATCGACCGCTACGAGATCAATGGCGAGTTGCGCCAGGTCATGCTGGCGACGCGCGACCTGTCCGAGCTGCCGCCGGAGAGCGACTCGTGGCAGAACCGCCACCTGACCTACACCCACGGGTTCGGGGTCGTCGCCTCGCAGGTCAACACCGCCAACGCCGAGGGCCAGCCGGTCTTCCTCGCGGCCAACATCCCGCCCGCCGGTGAGGACGAGGTCGTCCCCGGTGAGGAGGCGGGCATCTACTTCGGCACGTTCGCCAATCCCGCCTACAACCTGGTGCGCACCGACGCGGTCGAGCT
Source organism: Egicoccus sp. AB-alg2 (assembly GCF_041821065.1). Lineage (NCBI taxonomy): Bacteria > Bacillati > Actinomycetota > Nitriliruptoria > Egicoccales > Egicoccaceae > Egicoccus > Egicoccus sp. AB-alg2. The sequence continues at coordinate 322,528 of NZ_JBGUAX010000003.1, forward strand.
CGACTTCGAGTCGCCCGACGGCACCGAGCAGGTGCCCACCGTCTACGACGGGGCCGGTGGCGTGGACATCGGTGGGTTCTTCCGCCGGCTGGCGTTCGCGCTGCGCTTCGGCGACTACAACCTGGTGCTGACGAACTTCATCACCGACGAGTCGCGGATCATCTTCAACCGCGAGGTCACCGACCGGGTTCGCCAGGTGGCACCGTTCCTGGAACTGGACTCCGCGCCGTACCCGGTAGTCAGCAACGGGCGCGTGCAGTGGATCGTCGATGCGTACACGACCTCCAACTCCTACCCCTACGCGCAGCGCGGCACGTTGACGCTGGGGCAGCGGCAGGTGCAGGTCAACTACGTGCGCAACTCGGTCAAGGCCGTCGTCGACGCCTACGACGGAGACGTGACGCTGTACCGCGTGGAGGAGGACGATCCGATCCTCGACGCCTGGGAGCAGGTGTTCCCGGACATCGTCGTGCCGGCCGGCGAGGCGCCGGAGGAGATCGTCCAGCACTTCCGCTACCCGCAGGACCTGTTCCGTCTGCAGGCGGACCTGTACCGCACCTACCACATCCCCACCGCGGCGCCGTTCTACAACCGCGCCGACGAGTGGTCGATCCCGCGTGACCCGGCCTTCGCCGCCAACCAGGGCACCGGCGCGACCACGGACCTCACCGGGGCGCAGAACCAGCGGCTCATGCAGCCCTACTACCTGCTGATGCGTCTGCCGGGCGAGGAGACCGAGGAGTTCGTCCTGATCCAGCCCTACCTCGCGTTGGGCCGGGAGAACATGGTGGCGTGGCTGGCGGGTCGCTCGGACGGCGCGAACCTCAACGAGCTGTTCGCGGTGCGCTTCCCGACGGACTCGCAGGTGCTCGGGCCGTTGCAGGCCCAGGCCCGCATCGAGCAGGACGACGACATCTCCGCCTACATCACCCTGCGCGACCGCGAGGGTGTGCAGGTCCGCCGCGGCAACCTGCAGGTGCTGCCGATCGCGGACTCGCTGCTGTACGTGCAGCCGCTGTTCCTGCTCAACCCGCAGGCCGAGATCCCCGAACTGGCCCGTGTGGCGCTCGTGATGGGCACCCGCACGGCGTTCGACACCACGTTCGCCGGCGCGCTCGGGCAGCTGCTGGGCATCCCGGTACCGGAGTCGATCGCCGAGGAAGAGGCGCGCGATCCCGGCGTCGACACCCAGGAGGGCACCGAGGACGAGCCCGGTGCGCCCGACGGTGCCGAGGAAGAGGAGGCCGAGGAGCCGACTGACGGCGTCCCGGTTCCGGAGGACCTGCTGCGCGATGCGCTGGCGGCGTTCGCCCGGGCCGAGGAGGCGCTGCGCGAGGGCAACCTCGCCGAGTACCAGCAGGCCGTCGAGGAGGCCCGCAACCTGCTGCAGCAGGCCGCCGACGCCCAGGGCATCACCGTCGAGGAGCTCGTCGAGCCGGACGACGAGCAGTCGGACGCCGAGCTGCTCGAGGACCTCGAGCAGGGCGAGACCGGCGCCGGTGACGCCGAGGGCGGTGACGCCGGGGGTGAGGCCGGTGACGGCGCCTGATCGCCACCGCTGACACGACACGACCCGGGCTGCGCGCCCGGGTCGCGTCGTCTCGGTGCGGGGCGTGCACCGGCCTCGGACCTCGATTGGCGCCGCCCGGGGGGTAGCGGGTACGTTGTGCCCATCGCCGCGGGGTGGAGCAGTTCGGTCAGCTCGCCGGGCTCATAACCCGGAGGTCGCAGGTTCAAATCCTGCCCCCGCTACCACACGAAATCCCCCAGGAAACTGGGGGATTTCGCTGTCTCCGGGGAAGTTGAGGTTTGGAGCAGGGGGTGGCTGCAGGGGCGGAATGGGGGCGGATTTCTTCACCGCCACTCGCTGCCCGTGCGGACGTCATTGCGGGCACGGCCGGCTGAACACCCGTCGCCTGTGGTGGCCCACGTGCCATGTCCAAGTACCGCCAACGACAGGACGCCCCCTACTCGTGGCGGCCCTGCTCCAAGATTCTCTTCAGGACCGCCAAGTTCTCGCCGACGGCCGCAGCGATCCGCTTCCCAGCGGCCCCGGCCAGCAGTCGCGAAGCGCCGGTCGCGGTGATCTGCACGGTATTGACCACCGAAGTGCCGCCGCCGCTGTCCCGGAACTCGTAGGTGAGGTGGACGGGGAGTGAGGCCAGCGTCCCATCGAGCTCAAGCAGCTCGCCGACGCCGAACCGCCTGACCGTCAAGGTCTCCGCGGCACGGCGTGGCACGGAGCGACTCTGCTCGTAGACTGTCCCCACGCCGACAGGCCCGGGTGTCACCTTGCGCGTCTCGGTGATGGCCCAGTTCCACTCGGGCGTGTGCTCGAGGTCAGCCAGGTAGGCGAACACCTCGCCCCGCGGGCGTGCGATCTCGACCGTGTTGCTGAAACGGACCATGAGAGCCCTCCCTGACCGGACAGGGCTGCTGGACGCACGCCACCGGACTACCACGCCTCGCATCAGGCCGCAAATCGGTCTTGGGCTTCGAATCCTTCGTAGGCGTAGCCACCGCATTGTCGCGGTCGCCGCATCAGCAGGGCGGAAGACTGTCGTCAGCGACTGCTGCCCTCCCCGCCACCGCCCGCACGTAACTGGACCTAGCAGGCGCTGTGCCGGATGCCCGGCCGGGGATCGGAGGGGGACGGGAAGCTGATCACCCACAGCGAGGGCCCGGCCATCCTCCGAGGTCGCAGGTTCAAATCCCGCCCCCACCACACGACATCCCCCAGGACACTGGGGGATGTCGCCGTTCCCGGGGAGCCGCTGGGCGACCTGTCGCTAGGCGTCGAGGTCGCGGAGCAGGGCGCGCATGCGGCCGATCTCCACCTGCTGATCGTCGAAGAGCTTCTTCGCGAATCGGATGAGGTCCGAGTCCGGGGCGGCTTCGGTGAAGTACCGCTCGACCATGTCGAGGGCTCCCTCGTGGTGCTCGATCATCCCGGCGAGGAATCGCCGGTCGAACTCGCGGCCCGCGGCGGAGGCCATCGCTTCCAATGTGGCGTCGTCGAGCATGCCGGGCATGTCGTGGTGGTGGTGCCCATGCGACGTCGCGACGCCGTCCGGAAGTCCGTCGAGCCAGCCGCGCATGAGGTCGATCTCGTTCGCCTGCACGCGGCCCATCTGCCGGGTCAGCCAGCGGACCTCGTCGCTGGCAGTGCGCTCCTCGACCCAACCGATCATCAGCACCGCCTGTTCGTGGTGCGGGATCATCATCTCGAGGAATTCTCGGTCGACCGAAGCCGCCGCGTCAGGGGTGCTCTCGGCAGTCGGGATCGCCTCGTCCGGTGCGCTGTCGCTCGACGTGGTGCAGCTGGCCAGTAGCGCGAGGCCTGCGGCCACAGCTGGCAGATGCCGCCGTACCACCGTTCCTCCCCGTGCGCTCGGCCGGGTAGGAAACCAGACCGAGCCGCTGATCGGACGCGAGACCCGCAGGTGCGTTCTCGTGGTGGTCGTTTGACCGACTGTGGTTGACCTCGGAACGTTCGTGCGCCTAGCGTTCCAGTTCCCTGGGAGAGGGCCTGGAGGGGAGTCGGGGCATGCGTGTCGTCGTTGGGGTGCTGGCTGCGGTCGCGCTGGTGGTGGGGGCGACACCGGCAGCTTCGGAAGCGCGGAACGGGCCGGGCCAGCAACGCGGACCGGCCGACCAGGCGGCCGACGCTGCCACCCGAGGCAGGCCGGTCGCATCGGTGGGTGCAGCGACGAGGTCGGTCCTGCCCCTGGTCGACGGTTCGTACGCCTACCTCGACGAGGCCGAACTGCCCGGGCCGGATGACGCCACGTCGGTCGGTGTGTTCGTCGAGGAGTGGGACGACGGGATCATCGGCGTCGGCAACGGCCACGACGATGCTCACTGGGTTCGCGACGACCTGCTCGCCCGCGCCATGGCGATCGAGGACCTGCGGTCGCGGGAGATCACGGTCCTGCTGTCCGCCGACCTCTACATGATCTTCCACCCCGACGTGGAGGAGATTCGGGCCCGGACCCTCGACCTGCTGCCACCCGGGATCGCCAAGCGCACCACGGTCGCCGTCATGACGACGCACAACCACCACGGGCCCGACACGGCCTGGACGGTCAACCCCGGCTGGTACGAGCACATGATGGATCAGGCGGCTGCGGCGGCCGCCGAGGCGGTGACCAGCCGGCGGCCGGCCACACTGCGCGTGGCCGAGGGGGAGCACTGGTTCGGCATGGGCGACACCCGTGACGCCCAGATCATCGACCCGACGATGAACGTGCTGCAGGCCACGGCCACCAACGGCGAGGTCATCGCCACCGCGATCCAGTGGAACAACCACCCGGAGGTCACGCTCGGGTGGACACCGCCGGAGGATCGCAGTGCCGACTGCGACCGGCTCGGTGAAGGTGCGGGCTGCACGCTCCGCAACCGCTACTTCACCGCCGACTACGTCGGCCATCTCGCCAACACGATCGAGCGTGAGGTCGGCGGCACCACCGTCTACTTCGTCGGTGCTCTCGGCGCGCTGATCGCACCGCTGCGGGTGCCGATGTGGGAGGTCGACACCGTCGGGCTCGGCGATCACTACACCCCGCCCGCAGGTGCGGTCCCGGCTGGCGGCGAGCAGTTCGCGACCTTCACCGAGGGCAACTTCCGGCGCGCCGCCGTGCTGGGCGAGCAGGCAGCGCTGGCGGCTCTTCGTCTCCTCGACAACGGCGAGGACCTGACCGGAACCGTGCCGGTGGTCTACCAGAGCGTCCCGATGTACACGCGGTTGAGCAACATCGGGTTCCGTCACCTGCTCGTGGTCGACGACGAGGGGCGGACGAACCTCGGGTACACACCCGGCATGCTCTACACCTGCCCGGCCACGGGAGCGAAGACCGCCGACACCTGCCACCCCGACGACTTCGCCGCAGAGGTGGACCCGATGGTGGGTCCGATCCGGGTCGGTGATCACATGCGCACGGAAGTCGCCTACCTGCGCATCGGTCCGGTCGGGATGATCTTCATGCCGGGCGAGGTCGCGAGCGAACTGGTGATCGGCCTGCCGGCAGGGTTCGACGCCGATCCCGCGCGCTGGTTCGAGGGGCCGCTGAACCTGCACGCCGCCGGTGACGAGTACGAGTTGCCCGGGTACGTCCGCGCGATGATGCCTGACCGATACAAGTGGACCATCGGCATGGGCAACGACGAGGTCGGCTACATCGTGCCGCTGTCCGACTACCGGATCGCCTGCGTCGCTGGTGCGGCCGCCTGCCGGCAACTCCACGCCGCCGGGTTCATCGACCATCCCGACGGCGTGTCCGGTGAGCAGTGCAAGGCCGTGACCGAGGACCCGCGACTGCTCGAGGGCTACCCGGCGTCGGCTGCGGAGGCGATCGCGGCCAGCTGTCGCTACGGGCAGGCCTTCGGACGGGCCGAGAGCCACTACGAGGAGACGATGTCGGCCGGGTGGGACCTCGCGGAGGACATGCTCGACGCGGTAGCTGCCTTGACCGGTGTCGCGCCGACCGGTCGCATCAACTCGGACTTCGCAGGGCACTGGCGCGGATTCCCGCCGCCAGCGGAATGACCGACGGCGGCGACGCCGTTGGCGCGTGCGCGGCGAGGGTCCGCGACGGTGAGGCATCTCGGATGAGCGGGCTCGCGTTCGACCCACAGGTGGTGCTCACCGGTGGGACGGTGCGACTGCGCCCGATCCATGAGGGCGACCTCGATGCCGCCTGGGAGATGCTCTGCGACGACGAGGGTCGCCGCCTGACCGGCACGCACACCGAGTTCACCCGCGAGGCAGCCGACCGCTGGTACCGCAGCCGTGGACAGGACCGCGACCGCCTCGACCTGGCGATCGCCACCCTGGACGCGGATCGGTTCGTCGGCGAGGCGGTGCTGAACGACCTCGATCCGGACAACCGCAGCTGCTCGTTCCGGATCTCACTCCTCGGCCCGTCGGTCTTCGGCCGCGGCTACGGCACCGAGGCGACGCGGCTGATCCTCGATCACGCCTTCGCGACGGTCGGCGTGCACCGCGTGGGGCTGGAGGTGTACGACTTCAACGTCCGTGCACGCCACGTCTACGAGAAGGTCGGCTTCCGCCACGAGGGCACGCTGCGGGAGGCGCTGTCCTGGGAGGGGCGCTTCCACGACGTGTTGGTCATGGGGCTCCTGGCCTCGGAATGGCGAGGGACAGGTCCCGGAGACCCAGCCGGCCGTCCCGCACGCGCAGCCACAGCAGGGCCAGGAGACCGACCAGCAGGAAGCCGGCCAGTTCGATGATGCCGCCGGGCAGCAGCCACCAGTGGTCGTGGACCTGCTCGACGCGCACGAGCGCGGACAGTCGCTCGGTCCCTTCGACGCCGGCGCGGACGACCACGGCGTTGTGCGCGATGTTGAAGCCGGCGTGGGCGCCGATCACGAGGGCCAGCCGCCCGTCGAGCACGAACACGGCCCCGAAGACCAGGCCGGCCACGACCCAGGTGGTGAGCAGGACCGCGCGGTCGGGCTGACCCGCGTGGCCGAGCCCGAACAGCACCGCGCCGATGGTCACCGCGAGCACCGCAGCCCCGTGCAACGGGAGGCGACGACGCAGCGCGTGGACGAGTTCGTCGACGAGGACGCCACGCAGGAGCAGCTCCTCCCAGGTGGCCACCAGCACCATGGCGGCCACGAGCAGGCCGAGCCCGAACAACAGACCGAGGTCGCCGCCGTCGAACGTGGCGACCGGCGTGAATGCTCCGGCCGCGATTCCGACACCCAGCGGCAGCGTCGCTGCGACGAGGCCGATCGCCATGCCGGCCATGGCATCGAGGTGCCGGCCACGTTCCCACCGCAGCCCGCGACCGCGAAGCGGCCGCGCCGGTCGTAGGCGCCGCCCGGTCCAGGCCGTCAGCGGCACGGCCACCGCGACGGTGCCGGCGGCGATGAGCAGCTGCAGCAGCGGGAGCGGCCACTCTGGCGGCAGCACGCCGCCGAGCACGACGTTCGTGGCGAAGGCCGCCACCAACAGCAGGAACACGCTGCCGCCGACGACGGCTCCCCTGGACGTCCGGGTCGCCTGGTGGTCGTGGGCCGGGGTGTCGGTGTGAAGCGTCACAGTCGTGCCGTTCGCTAGGGGGACCGTGGTGAGGCCGGCAGCACGGCCATCACCACGACGAGCGCGACCGCGTGCGTCGCGCGCAAGCTCACGGTGCTGTCACGCGCTGTCACAGCGCTGTGGTCGCGCTGATGGCTGGTTGCGGGCACGCGCGCATCGGCTCCCGTCTTGTCGCAGCGACCTGCAGCCGGTGCCCGGCGCGCCATCGGAGTGCGGCGGGCCACGTCCCGTCTTCGCGCTCCGCTGGAGCAGCAGGGCCCGGCGCACCGGTACACGCCCGCGGGCGCGCAGCCCATGGAGCTCGCGGGGCTGTTTCACCGCGTCTACGGCAAAGAGCGGTGACACCCATGGCGGGCGGCGCTGCGATCACGGGCGGGTGCCTGATCGCGTCGGCGGCAGGCCGTCAGTGCGTCATCGCTTCTGCGGTCGGTGCTCCCGGCACCGCCTCGCGCGCGTCGTCCATGGCCTCTACCAGCGCGTCGACGTCGGCCTCCGTGGTGCGGTGGCTGATGACGCAGGCACGGACGGCCGGCCGGCCGTCCACCGCCACGTAGGAGACCCATGCGCGTCCGGTGTCGACGACACGATGCGCCAGGGAGCGGTGGTGTGCCTCGTCGTCCGGGCGAGCGGGGTCGACGGCGCACACGACCGGAAGCGGTGTGGGGTTGGCGAGTTGCCAGCCGGCGGCCGTGAGTTGTCGGCGCAGCCGATCGCCGAGTCGGACGTGTTCCTCGAGCAGGCGGGCATAACCGGTGCGACCGTGGACGGCCAGGGTGAGGAAGAGCTTGAGGCCGGCGGCTCGACGCGACCACTGCATCGAGCTCGTGTACGGGTCACGTGCGTCGTCGGCCTTCGACGGCATGTACGACGTCGAGACCGCGAAGACGCGATCCAGCAACCGATGGTGGGGAGTGAGGAACATGCCGGCGCCCATCGGCACGGAAAGCCACTTGTGCGGATCGACCGTCACGCTGTCGGCGCGCGCGACCCCGGCGAGCAGTGGGGCGAGCACCGGCGAGACCGCCACCGCTCCGGCCCAGGCCGCGTCGACGTGCAGCCACAGGTCCTCCTCGTCGGCGACGCGACCGAGATCGACCAGCGGGTCGATGACACCGGCACCGGTGGTACCGGCCGTGCCGACCACGAGGAACGGCAGGCAGCCGTCGCGACGGTCGGCTTCGATCATCTGCTGGAGGCGGTCGACGTCGAGCTTCAGGTCCTCGGTCACCGGCACCAGCCGGACGGCGTCACGGCCGATGCCGGTCTGTTGCGCGATCTTCAGCCAGGCGAGGTGGCTCTCCGTGGACGCGTACATCACCGGCTGCGAGCCGAGGGCTCGAAGTCCGCGCTCGGCGACCTCCGGCGCGGCCTGTTGCAATGCCAGCAGCACCGCGGTGGCGTTGGCTTCGGCGCCGCCGCTGGTGAACGAGCCGACCGCCTCGGGCATACCGAGCCAGCGGCCGAAGGTGCGGACGACGTGGGCCTCGATCTCCACGGCGCCGGGGGCGTGGTTCCAGACGGCCAACTGCGGATTGAACCCGGCGGTGAGGATGTCCGCCGCGATGCCGGCGGCGAGCGGTGTCGGGTTGAACAGACCGAAGTGTCGAGGGTGCGAGGTGAGGACACCGTGTTCCTCGAGCAGGTCGGCGGCTCGCGCCACGACGAGGTCGACGTCGCCGGTCCCGGACTCGAGGTCGAACGTCGACAGTCGCCGCCGCAGGTCGCTGGGCGGTACCTGTCGCTCGACCGGGAGGTCGCCGACCTGTTCCCGGTGGGCGAGGATCCGTGACACGGCCGAGGTGAGCAGTCGCTGCTGGCTGGTCGCGTCGAGTTCGATGATGGTGGCTCCGTTGGTCATGCGCGGGACGCTATGACGCGGGCCGACCCATCACTGGCAGTTTCGCGACGTCACGTTCGGTGCAGCAGGCGGCCACCGTCACCGTGGAACCGTGGCGAGTAGTTGCCGACACTGGCCCCACTGCGGCGGTGGCCGTGAGGATGTCTGTCGCGACCGGCAGCGCGGCCGCCTGCCGAGGGGAGCTCGACAGGCGGCGGGCACGTCTCAGCCTCGAAGTCGTCCGTCGACACGGCGCGGCACGTTCAGGGGATTTGCTTCCTTGAGTTCGTCGGGCAGCAAGGGGTCGGGGACGTCCTGGAACGTGACCGGTCGCAGGAAGCGGTCGATGGCCTTGGTGCCGACCGACGTGAAACGTGGGTCACTGGCGGCGGGGAAGGGGCCCCCGTGATGCTGTGCGGCGGTCACCGAGACGCCGGTCGGGAAGCCGTTGAACAGCACGCGTCCGGCGATCTCCATCAGATCCGCCCGAAGGTCGACGAGATCCGCGACGTCCTCGGGCTCGGCCTGCAGGGTCACGGTGAGTTGCCCCTCGAGCGTCGGTACGACCTCGGGCAGGCGACCTTCGTCGTACCGAACGACGATCGACGCGGGGCCGAAGTGCTCCTCACGCAGGTGGTCGCTGGCTCGGTAGGCGTCCAGATCCACGCTGAACAACGACGGGGCGCACGTAACTGGCCCGTCGGTCGGTTGCGCGCCTCCATCGAGCAAGGTGGTCACCCCGTCGACCGCCCGGGTCGTTGCGAGTCGTCTGGACAGCGCCCCGAGAATGCCCTGGTTGAGGAGTACGCCTTCTCCTGTCGAACGCAACTGATCCGCGAGCGCGTCGACGAACCGGTCCCCGTCCTCGCCTGAGGGGACGAACACCAGGCCTGGCGAGGTGCAGAACTGACCTACGCCCATCTTCAGCGAGCTGGCGAGTTGCTCGGCGATCTCCCGGCCACGGACCGCCAGTGCCCGCGGCGTGACGAGGACGGGATTCAGACTGCCCATCTCGGCGTGCACGGGGATCGGATGCGGACGGCCGGCGGCCAGCTTCGCCAGCGCCTGTCCACCCGCCGGGGAGCCGGTGAAGCCAACGGAGCGGATCTCCTCGGACGTGACGAGCGCTTCGCCAACCTCGTGTCCGAGACCGTGGACAAGGCTGACGCTGCCGGCCGGCGCACCCACCAGCTCCACGGCGCGGAGCAACGCCGTCGCGGCCATTTCCGACGTCGCCGGGTGGCTCGGGTGCGCCTTGATCACCACCGGGCACCCGGCCGCCAAGGCAGAAGCCGTATCGCCGCCGGGCACGCTGAAGGCCAGTGGGAAGTTCGATGCACCGAACACGGCGACGGGCCCGACACCGATCCGCATGCGCCGCAGATCGGGCCGCGGCGGTGACAGCGTCGCGTCGGCATGGTCGATGACGACGTCGCGGTGCTCACCGGAGGTGACCAGATCCGCGAACATGTCGAACTGTGCGCACGTGCGTGCCAGCTCACCCCGCAGTCGTGGCTCGATCGGCAGGCCCGTCTCATCGTGCGCCGTCTGCAGCAGCTGGCCATCGACGTCGAGGAGCTGCGCGGACATCTGGCGGAGAAGCTCGGCCAGCCTCGGGCCGTTCCACGTCCGCAACTCGCGGTACGCCTCGCCGGCTGCTCCGGTCGCACGTGCGACCTCCAAAGGAGTCGCTTCGGTGAAGATCGGATCGAGCAGATCCCCCGTGGTCGGGTTGCGGGCCTGGAAAAGTTGGCTCCCCTCGGTCGAGTGCGTCCCGGCGATGAGATTCGCCCCGGTGATCTTGATCTCGCTCATTCCTGCTCCCTGCAGCGGCCATCGATGTCGCCGTCGACTCGACGCCCGGGCCGGTGGCTGTCTGTCCGGCGCCTGCAGGCATCAACGGCGGGTGTTCGCACCCGATGGCTTACCGGAACGACGGCGATGTACGCCAGAGAGAATCGGTGTCTGCGGCAGTCCGCGCACCCGTAAGCCCGGTCCCGCAGCAAATTGAAGAAAACCCTTGACAGATGAAGCTCCGTCATTATCGTGAAGATGAAGCGACTTCATGGACGTGAAGAATCGTGAAGTCAGCGAAGCCAGGTCGGTTGCGGGAGTCGATCGACGACCAGGGAGAAGCCACATGGCGCGAAGGTCGGAAGAGCAGCCGGCGACCGAGATCGCCGCAGCGAGCGAAGCGCACGGCGGTGCCGCCGTCAGCGACGGTCCGGAGATCCAGGCGGTCATGTCGGGCGTCGGCCGGCAGATCCGGTCACTGCGAAAAGTGCATGGACTGACTCTCGAGGAGTTGGCCAACCGATCGGGCGTCTCCGTCGGGCTGCTCAGCCAGGTCGAGCGCGGCATCGGCAATCCGGCGTTCAACTCGCTCGCCCGCATCGCCCATGCGTTGAACACTCCGATCGCCGCGTTGTTACACACCGGCCCCGACCAGTCGCCGGTCGTTCGCCGCCACGAACGGCGCCGCCTCGACGTCCATGCCGCGGGCACCACCGGCATCGAAGCGATCCACGAACTGCTCACCCCGAGCTTGAACCAGCAGTTGGAAGTGATCGAGATTCAAGCGCCTCCTGGCTACTCGACGGAGAACGAGCCGTTCAGCCACGCCGGTGAGGAGTTCGGGATGGTGATCGAGGGCCGGCACGAAGTGAACGTCGGCGGCCAGAGCTACGTATTGGAGGCCGGCGACTCGATCTCGTATCTCAGCTCGATTCCGCATTGGTACCGCAACCCGGGCCCCGAGCCCGTGCGTGCGATCTGGGTGATCACACCGCCAACGTTCTGACCTGCGAGGCAGGTCGGCGATACCGGTGGCGAGGCGAACGGCCCGTCGCCTGGCTGACGACGTCTCCATCACTGGGAGGTGGTGGAGCAACTGCAAAGGGAGAGAGATGGCAAGGTTCACGTTGCGACCTGCTCGCCGAACGGCACTTGGCGCGCTGGTGCTGAGCATGACGATGCTGCTGGCCGCTTGCGGTGGCAGCCAGTCGCCGGAGGCGCCTGCTGCTGCCGGGGGAGACGAAACCTCCGGTAGCGCGGAAGGCGACGGTGCGGCTGCAACCGACGCAGGCGAGACCCGTGAACTGACGATGCAACTCGGGTGGATCGCCTCGAACAACCAGCTTGGCGAGATCGTCGCGCAGGCCGAGGGCTTCTACGCCGAGGAGGGCATCGAGCTGACGATCGAGCCGGGAGGCCCGAACGTCGACGGTGTCGCCCTGGTGGCGTCGGGGCAGGCGGACATCGGTCAGCTGTCGTCGAGCCCGTCGCTGATGCTGGCGGTGTCCGAGGGGATCCCGGTCAAGGCATTCGCCACGGGAGCGCAGGAACATCCCTACACGTATTTCTCGATGCCGGAGACGCCGCTCGACTCTGCCGAGGACCTGGCCGGCCTCCATGTCGGCACGCAGGCAACCGGAGAGATCCTGCTGGATGCGCTGCTGGCCGCGAACGACATGTCGCGGGACGACCTTGCGGACTTCACGGCCATCGGCGCCGAGATCACGCCCCTCCTCGCCGAGCAGGTCGACGTCTGGACCGGCTGGCTGACCAACACTCAGCAGCTGAACCAGCTGCCGGAGGGACACCACCAGCTGCGCCTGTGGGATGCCGGTGTTCAGTTGTATGCCCTCCCCTACTACGCCCGCACGGACCTGATCGAGAACGACCCCGAGGTGCTCGAGGCCTTTCTTCGAGCGACGGCGAAGGGCTGGCAGTTCGCCCAGGACAACTTCGACGTCGCCATCGACCACCTGCTGGCGGCCTACCCGAACCTCGAGCGCGAAGCCGAGGAAGAGGGCGCGCAGGTGATCCTCGAGTACGTGATGGCCGAAACCGCCCTCGCGGACGGCTGGGGCGCGATGGACCCCGACGTCTGGCAGGCGCAGCTCGACCTGTGGGACGAACTGGGTCAGTTCCAGGGAGAGAAGCCGGCGCTGGAGGACATCGTCACGCTCGAGCTGCTGGACACCACCGCGGACGCTCGCCAGGTCCGCTGAGGCGACCGAGAGGGAGGAAGCCGATGGCCGCCCCGATGATGGAACAGCAAAGCAATCCGACGCACACGACGGCCCCGGCCGTCTCGGTCAAGGACCTCTCGGTCCGCTTCGGGACGGAGTCCGGCGTCGTCACCGCGATCGAAGGCCTCGACCTGACCCTGGAGCAGGGCAGCTTCCTGTCGATCCTGGGACCGTCGGGATGCGGCAAGTCGACCTTTCTCCGCGTGGTCGCTGACCTCGTCCCTCCCGCGGAGGGACACGTCGAGGTGCTCGGCCACAGCCCGCAACGGTCGCGCCGCGAGCGCAACCTGGGCTTCGTCTTCCAGGACGCCGGCCTGCTTGCGTGGCGCACGGCGCTGGAAAACGTTCGTATCCCGCTGGAGGTGGGCAAGGGTCCGGTCGGGGACCACGCCCGCGACCCGCACGAGCTGCTGGCGTTGGTCGGGCTCGGGGACCGGGCCAACGCCTATCCACACGAACTGTCGGGCGGGATGAGGCAGCGTGTCTCGATCGCCCGAGCGCTCGTCACTCAACCGCGCATCCTGCTGATGGACGAGCCGTTCGGCGCGCTCGACGAGATCACGCGCGACGCCCTCAACGACGAACTCCTTCGCATCTGGCAAGCCACCGGTACGACCGTGCTGTTCGTCACCCACAGCATCCCGGAATCCGTGTACCTGGCACAGAAGGTGCTGGTGTTGCGCGCCAACCCGGGACGTGTCGCCGAGCTCGTCGACATCGATCTGCCGTACCCACGTGAGCTGTCGATGCGCGAAACCCCGGAATTCGTCGACCACACCGCCAAGTTGCGGCAGATCCTGGAGACCTGCTGATGACCGCGAACCCGAAGCGACTGACCGGGCTCGACACCAGCGGCAAGGAGGTCCCCCTGTCGCTGGGCATCAAGAAGACCAACCCCGTCGTCGCGGCGCTCACCAGCGTGGCCGGCGCGGTCGGGCTGGTCGTCCTGTGGCAACTCGTCGTCTGGGTCTTCGACATTCCCCTCTATGTCGTTCCGGGGCCAGCCGACGTGGCCGCCTCGCTGGTCAACGACTTCGACCTGCTGCTGAGAAATGTCTGGCCGACTGCGCTGGAGTCGGGTGCCGGGTTCCTGATCGGAAACGTGGTGGCCATCCTGCTGGCCATCGTCTTCGTCCACAACGCGACCCTGGAGCGTTCGCTCTTCCCGGTCGCCGTGGTCATCCGGACCGTCCCGATCGTCGCCATCGCACCCGTGCTGGTGCTGATGCTCGGCAACGGCTATGCCCCGAAGATCGCCATCGCCGCACTGATCTCGTTCTTCCCGACACTGGTCAACATGGTCCGGGGCTTTCACAGCGCCGACCCGCAGGCGATCGAACTCTTCCGCGTGCTTTCGGCCAGCCAGTGGGAGATCTTCTGGAAGGTCCGTGCCTACAGCTCACTGCCCTTCCTCTTCTCCTCGCTCAAGATCGCCGCGACCTCGTCGGTCATCGGCGCCATCGTGGCCGAGTGGATCGGTGCCAACCAGGGTCTCGGGGCACTGATCATCGACGCGACCTTCAACTTCCGCACACCACTGCTGTACTCCACGATGGTGTTCGCCTCACTGCTGGCGCTCGGGTTCTTCTTCCTGATCGGCCTGATCGAGCGGCGCGTCGTGACCTGGGAGGTCGAGTCCTCCCCCTGATCGGCTGCGACCGATTGAGAAACGTTTCGAAAAGGAGTGAACCATGAGGATCAGTGACGGCACGGTGCGCCTTGCCGAGCGCAACGCAAAGGTGGTGTCCGAGACCGACGTCGTCGTCGTCGGCGGTGGCCCCGCCGGAACCACGGCCGCCGTCTCCGCGGCGCGCAACGGCGCCCGGGTCACACTCGTCGAGCGCTACGCAGCCCTGGGCGGGATGGCCGCCGGCGGATTCGTGCTCGTCCTCGACGACATGGTCAACGGGCAGGAGATCACGGTCCGCGGTCTCGTGGACGAGTTCGTGGAGAGGATGGCCGCGAAGGGGCTGGCCGCGTACCCGTCCGAGGCCGAACGTGGCCTGGACGAGGCCGCGATCCGCAAGTGGACGCGTTGGGGCGCGTTCGACATCCACAGCAATGGCCGCCCCAAGCCGATCGTGTACGCGGTCGCGTTCGATCCCGAAGGGTGGAAGGAGGTGTCGAACGAGTTGGTGCAGGAGAGCAACGTCGAGCTGCGCCTGCACAGCTGGTTCTCCGAGACGCTCGTCGAGGACGGCACGGTCCGTGGCGTGGTGGTGCAGACCAAGGAGGGCCCGCAGGCCATCCTCGCCGACGTGGTGATCGACGCTTCCGGTGATGCCGACGTCGCCTGGTCGGCGGGCGCACCGCTGATCGAGGACAGCTACATCGTCACTCCGGTGTTCCGCCTCGGCAATGTCGACGTCGACGCCGCCGAACGGTTCGAGTGGGAGGAGCCGGAGAAGGCCCGTGAACTGAACCGCAAGGCCAAGCGCATCCTGGGCGGCTCGTGGGACCTGTGGTGGTTGCGCACGCCCCTGGAGGGGATCGTGTGGTGCAACTGTCCCCACATGCGGGGTTTCTCGGCGACCGACCCGGTCGCGTTGACCAACGCGCAGTTCGAGGGGCGACGCCACATCAATGACCTCGTCGACTTCGCCCGCGAGAACCTGCCCGGCTTCGAGAACTGTCATGTCGTCGACGTGGCCCCCCAGATCGGCGTGCGCCAGTCCCGGTTGATCCAAGGCGAGTACGTCGTGACCAAGGAGGACATCGTCCGACGCCACCACTTCGCCGACTCCGTGGCGCGCGGCCGCGACTACTACACGCCCTACCGGGCCATGGTCCCGCAGCACGTCGACCAACTGCTGCTCGCCGGGCGCCACTACTCGGCGACCCCCGACGCTCAGCGCATGTCGCGGGAGATTCCGCCATGCATGTCGATGGGCGAGGCCGCCGGTGTGGCGGCAGCGACGGCGCTGGATCGCGGTGTACGCGTCCGCGACGTTGACGTCGCGGAGGTGCAGCGGCGATTGCGCGCCCAAGGCGCCGACCCCGGTGACGTTCCGTCGGCCAACGCGACCATCCTCGAGGCGGCGGAGGTGCCGGCATGAACGGGAACGCAGACGTGCAGCCGCTGTCCGGCATCCGGGTGCTCGACTTCACCCAGGTGATGCTCGGCCCCTCGGCCACGCAGTTGCTCTCGGACCACGGTGCCGAGGTCATCAAGGTTGAACGGCCTGGAGCCGGTGACCTCTCGCGCTCGGCGATGGGCGAGGCTGCGGGCTTGGACAACCCCGTGTTCGCGAGTCTCAACCGCAACAAGCGCTCGATCACGGTCGACCTGCGGTCACCCGAGGGTGGGCGAATCATCCGTGACCTCGTCGCCAACTGCGACGTGCTGGTGCACAACTTCCGACCCGGCGCGATGGAGCGCCGCGGCCTCGGCTACGAGGAGTGCCGCGCCATCAACCCGCGTTTGATCTACGCCGTCGGTTCGGGGTTCGGGCCAACCGGCCCGTACCAGCACAAGGGTGGTCAGGATGCGCTCGCCCAGGCGCTGACCGGCGTCATGGAACGTCGAGCGGACCAGTCCATCCCGCTGTCCGTCTACGCCACCACCTTCGCCGACTACTCCGCCGGCATGCACCTCGTGCAGGGCGTACTGCTCGCGCTGCGTGCACGCGACCTGACCGGCGAGGGGCAGCGGGTGGACGCCTCCCTGTTCAACGCGCTGCTGTCGATGCAGATGCAGGAGGCCACCGCCCACCTGATGACCGGACAGATCCTGAACTGGGCCGCCTATCCGCTCTCGGGTGTCTTCCACGCCACGGACGGTGCCTTCGTCCTGATCGGCGCCTTCAAGCAGAACCCCCTGCGCGACATCTGCGTCGCCCTCGGCATCGAGGACCTGTCGCAGGAGGAGCGATACGCCACCTTCGATGGTCAGATGGCCCACCGCGAGGAGTTGCAGGCGGTCTTCACACGCGAGTTCGCGAAGAACCGCGTGGAGTACTGGCTCGAACGCCTGGAGGACCAGGACCTGTTGTGCGCGAAGGTCCAGTCGCTGGGCGAGGCACTGGAAGACCCGCAGACCAAGCACAACGGCATGGTCGTCGACATCCCTCGAGGCGACGAAGCTCCCGTCCGGACCATCGCGTCCCCGATCACGCTGTCCTCCACCCCGATGCGTGAACCGTCGCCGCCACCCAAGCTCGGGCAGCACACCGCCGAGGTGCTCACCGACGTGCTCGGCATGGACCAGGCCGACATCGACCGACTGGCAGCAGAAGGGGTGCTGGGATGAACGACGACACTGGGCCGACCGACGAAGTCCGCCTGGAGCGTGAGGGCCACCTTGCTCGGGTCACGATCGATCGGCCGAAGGTCCTGAATGCGGTCGACCAGAAGACGCTTCGGCGCCTGCAGGACATCTGGGACGAACTCGAGACCGACGACGACGTGCGGCTGGTGATCCTCACCGGCGCAGGCGAGCGGTCGTTCTGCGTCGGAGCGGACATGTCCGCTGAGGACGGCGACGGACCCGACGGCTTGCGTTATTGGGCCGAGGAACGTGCCGGCGGGTTCGGTGGTCTGTCGCTGCGCGACACCCTCGACGTCCCGGTGATCGCCCGTGTCAACGGCTACGCATTGGGCGGCGGGTTCGAGATGATGTTGGGCGCCGACCTGGTCGTTGCGGCCGACCATGCGCAGTTCGCGCTGCCAGAACCCCGAGTCGGCCGTCTCCCGGCGGATGGTGGCATGCCGCTGCTACCGCGGCGGATCCCACGCGTCTTTGCCATGGAGATGCTGCTCACGGGTCGACGCATCAGCGCGGAGGAAGCGCTGCGGTTCGGCCTGGTCAACCGGGTGGTGCCGATGTCCGACCTGGACGATGCCGTCGACGAGTTGGCCCAGCAGGTGCTGGCCTGTGCCCCGCTGTCCGTGAAGGCCATCAAGCAGCTCGTCCAGCGGACGGGACACCTCACACCCCAGGAAGCGCAAGGCATCCGCCTGCCGACCGTGCTCGCGGCCTTCGACTCCGAGGATGGGCAGGAAGGCCCCCGCGCGTTCCGCGAAAAGCGGGTTCCGGTCTGGAAGGGTCGTTGATGGCGGCACAGTTCGAACCACTCCAGCGGGGGGTGTGGGGCATCCTCCCCACCCCGTTCCGCGAGGATCTCGAGGTCGACCTCGACTCGGTCGGTACGGGCGTCGACTTCCTGCGCGAGCGCGGTGCCACGGGCGTGGTCGCCCTGGGCGTGTTCGGTGAGGCCGCGCGTCTGTCCACCGCGGAGAAGGAGCAGGTCCTGGCCGCGGTCGTCGAGGCGGCGGGGGAGCTTCCGGTCGTCGCCGGCATCGACGCCCTCGCAACTGCCCCGGCAACGGAGTTGGCAGCCCGTCTCGTGACCCAGGCACCCGGTCTGCGGGCTGTCATGACCAAGGCGCCATCGGCCGACGCCGAGGTGACGACCGAACACCTTCGGCGCGTCTCGGCGGCGGCCGGCGTCGGGGTCATCGCGCAGGACTACCCCGCCCAGTCCGGCGTCCACATCTCCGCGTCGGCGCTGCGTCAGGCCGTGGACGATTCGGAGGTGGCCGTCGCGGTGAAGGCGGAGGCGGTACCGAGTGCTGTCGCCGTTGCCCACCTCGCACCCCATACCAACGTGCCGGTGTTCGGGGGCCTCGGGGGAGTGGGCCTGTTGGACGAACTCGACGCTGGCGCGGCCGGCGCGATGACGGGCTTCTCGTTCCCCGAGGCGCTCAAGGCCTGCGTCGACGCGTTCGACCGTGACGGCTTCCCGGCTGCGCGCGAGGTCTATGCCCCTTGGCTGCCGATCGCAAACTTCGAGGCCCAACTCGGTATCGCGCTGGCGATCCGGAAGGAGATCCTGCGCCGGCGTGGGGCGATGCGGTGCGCGGTCGTGCGGCCGCCGGCGGCACCGCTGCCAGCTGTGGTGGCGGCCCGCATCGAGCAGCACCTGGACACGGTCCCGGCGATCTGACTCCTCGGAGGTCTGGTGTGAGCAGCTGCGACGACCCGGTGCCTTCAGTGGACAGCGAGCTTCTGGCCGCAGCAAGTGCGGCCGTCGAGGCCGTGTACCGGCCCGGTTGGCACTTCGTCGGCGCCGCCGTCCGCGGGGCGTCCGGTGCGGTCTACACGGGCGTGAATTTGCAGGCCTACGTGTCGCGTATCGCGGTCTGCGCAGAACCCATCGCGCTCGGTCAGAGCGTCATGGCCGCCGATGGCCCCATCATGCGCGCCGTGGCGGTCTACAAGCCGGACGCACAGCTGCCGCCCGTCGTCTGCTCGCCGTGCGGCATGTGCCGCGAGATGCTGCATGACTACGGGGGTGAGGCGGTCGAGGTCGTCGTGCCCGGCGATGCCGGGCCCGAGGTCATGACGGGACGAGACCTGCTCCCGGTGAAGTACGTGCGAGACAGCCGGTGAGTGCCAACGGTGACGGGGGCTCCGAGCGGCTGCCCAAGGCGCATCTGCACCTGCATCTCGAGGGTGCAGCTCGCCCGGCGACGTTGGTCGAGTACGCGCGCAGGCGCGACGTTCCGGCCGCGAGTTTGGAGGGTTTCACCGACCTGGCCGCGTTCGTGGTCGCCTACGAGACGGCGCGCGATCTGATCGGCTCCCTCGACGAACTACAGCGGGTGGCGCGTGAGGTCGCCGAGGACGCCCTCGAACAGGGCTGCGTCTGGATCGAGGTGCACTTCGCGCCGTTCAGTTACGGCGGTCGACTCGGCCGGGAGGAAGCACTCCTGGAGGCAGTGTTGGCCGGCCTGGCCGAACCACAGGGGGACGCCACCGGGGCTGCCGTGGTGCTGGCCGTCAACCGTGCGCACGGCACAGACCTGGGACGGCGCACCCTCGTACTCGCCGAACGCTATGCCGGTCGTGGTGTGGTCGGACTCGGCTTGGTCGGGGACGAGCGCCACCCCGCTCGTCCGTACGCGCCGCTGTTCGCCCGGGCACGGGAAGCTGGGCTCCTCGCCGTCCCTCACGCCGGTGAGACGCAGGGGCCGCACGCGGTACTCGAGGCGCTGCAGTTGCTACGCGCGGATCGCATCGGCCACGGCATCACCGCGACTCGTGACCCGGGGCTGCTCGAGCAGCTCGCTGACACCCAGCGATGCCTCGATGTCTGCCCGACCAGCAACCTGCGGCTCGGTGTGGCCGAGGACTGGAGCGCACACCCGATCCATCGGCTGGTGGCGGCCGGAGTCGCCGTCAGCCTCAACAGCGACGACCCGACTTTCTTCGGCAGCGACGTCGCCCAGGAGTACGCGACCGCCGCAGCACACGGACTCCCGGTGGCGGCGATCGCTGCGCACTCCCTGAGGCACAGCGCGGCGCCTGATCATGTGCGCGGCCCGGCACTTCGCGCTCTCGCGTCGCAGACGACGCCAGCCACATGAGCGGTGACGGCTCACCCGGGCGCCGCACGGTCGGCGCCTACGCCCTGGTGACGGCGCTGAGCGTGCTCGCGTCCTCGGCCGTCTCCGTGGTGATCCCACAGTTGGCTCGCGACCTCGAGCTCGACACGTCCGCCGCCGGTTGGGTGCTGGCGTCGTTTTCGGTCACGTTTCCCATCGGCACGGTGCTGTTCGGGCAGCTCGGCGACCGTCTCGGTCCGCGTCGCGCCTGGGTGTGGGGGGCCGTGCTCTTCGTGGGGGGCGGGACCATGGCGGCCGTCTCACCGTCGTTCGCCCCGATCGTGGTCGGCCGCCTCGTGCAGGGCGTCGGTGCGGGGGCCATCCCGGTGCTCTCCCTGGCAAGACTTGCACGTGGTGGTGCTCGTCAGCGCGCGAGTCGGGTCGGCTTCCTCACGGCCGTCGTGTCGATCCACTCCGGGGCTGGCCCGCTGCTCGGCGGGGGCCTCGCCGGCGCCGTGCACTGGCGAGCCACCTTGGCTCTGCCGCTGCTCACCGTTCTCGTCGCCGTACCGATCTGGCGCGACCTGCCAGACACGCCGCAACCGGGCAGCGACGTGGACTGGCCCGGTGCGGCGTTCACCTTCGCTGCGGTTGCAGCCCCGCTCCTGCTTCTTCGCCAGCTCGCGATCGGCTCGTCTGTCGGCGTGTGGCCGCTGGTCGTCGTCTCCATGGCCGCCATCGCGGGCCTGGTCGCCCGCGTCCGTCGGCGCCCGAGCGGATTCCTACGCCGCGACCTGATCACGGACCCGTCGCTCGTCGGTGCCGGCGTTGCCGCGATGTGCTTGCTGGCGATCTACCTCGGTGGCATGTTCGCCGTGCCGCTCCTGCTCACCGATGCGCTCGGCTGGGGGCCGTTCCAGTTGGGGCTGGCCGTCCTGCCCGCGGCCGCTGTCGGCACGGTCGCCGCACGTCTCACCGGCCGGCACGTGCGGCCAGCCCGTTGGTCACTGGTCGCCCACGCCGCAGTGCTCGCCGGTCTCGGCGGCCTCGTGGTGATCACGTTCGGCGGGACGCCGCTGGCCTGGGTTGCTGGCTTGTGCCTGTTGGCGACCGCCAGCATGAGCGCACAAGTGGTCCACACCACCTCGGTCCTACGCGCTCCCGGCGAGCCTCAGGCCAACACGGCCATCGGCACCTTCCAACTGTTTCTGTTCTCCGGCGGCGCCCTCGGGCCGATCGTCGTTGGCGCCGTCGCCGAACGGACGACGGTTCCCACAGGAGTGGCGAGTTCCTCGGTGCTCCTCGCCGGTGGAATCGTGCTGCCGTTGGTCCTCCGCCGTCGCGGGCGTCGGCATCATCGCCCGCGTTCACCGCTGAAGGTCGACCTCTCGATGCCACCCGACGAAGACCTACGGGCCAGCCCAGGTGGGCAGGCATAGACACAGGAGAATCCATGGATCTCGGCATCGCAGGACGAACCAGTCTCGTATTGGGCGCCGGCGGCGGACTCGGCAGTGCCATCGCCGAATCGCTCGCGGGGGAGGGCGTTGCCGTCGCCGCCGCGGACATCGACGGAGGCGCGGCAAGAAGCACCGCCGATCGGTGCGCGTCGCGAGGGGTCTCGACGACGGCGTTGGCATGGGATCTCGCCGACATCGACGCCATCGACGGCCACGTTGCCGCCGTCGAAGCCGACCTCGGGCCCGTGGACATCCTCGTGAACATGACCGGTGGGCCCCCACCGACGCCGGTGTCGGGACAGGACGCCGCCAGTTGGCGCCGCCACTTCGAGCAGATGGTGCTGTCGGTCATCTCCGTGACGGACCGCGTGCTTCCGTCCATGCGAGCGCGTAGCTGGGGGCGTGTCATCACGTCGACGTCGTCTGGGGTCGTCGCCCCCATCCCGAATCTCGGTCTGTCCAACGCCTTACGTTCGTCGCTGGTCGGTTGGAACAAGACCCTCGCCGCCGAGGTGGCAGCTGACGGGGTCACCTGCAACATCGTCCTGCCGGGCCGGATCGCCACGAAGCGCATAACGTTCCTCGACGAGAAGAAGGCCGAACGCGAAGGCCGACCGGTTGCCGATGTGGTCGCCGAGTCGACCGCGTCGATCCCGGTCGGCCGCTACGGCGACCCGGCCGAGTACGGCGCCGTGGCGGCCTTCCTCGCCTCGAAGCAGGCATCCTTCGTCAATGGTTCGATCATCCGAGTCGACGGCGGGATGATTCCGAGCGTGTGATCGAGGCGCGATCGATCGGCCGCTGCACACCCGGCAAGCGGACACGCCGACGAACAGCGATCCGATGCCTATTGCTGACGCAGTGCCGCGATGCGAGCGCGATCTCGGGAACGGGAGTGCGTCAGGACGTTCCTGCCCGGGGCGTGGCCGGGCGGGAAGGGTCGATGACGGCGCGCAGTTCGCGCAGGAACGCCGCCGGCTGGTCGCGCGGCGGGTCGTCGGCGGCCTCCTCGATGACGCGCAACGGCCAGCCGTGGCGCCGACTGGCGTGCTCGGCGACGGCGAGCGGGTTCGCACGGTCGTGGCGACCCCAGATGAGCGCGGTGCCGACCTCGATACGGGCCAGGTCCATGTCGGGGATCCGGGGGACACCGAGCCGACGGAACAACCGCCCGGCGGCCCTGGACCGCGGCGACCGGGCGAGACCGAGGTTGTAGGCGACGAAGACGGGCCACTCGTCGCCCATGTCGGCACGAAGCGCGTCCAGGTCGTAGGCGCACTGGCCCATGAAGCGTTCGTAGGACCGCTCGGTCGGCCGGACGGCGAAGCGCACGAACGACGTGGCGAACCGGGCCGTCGGTCGGAACGGTGCCAGCCCGAGCGAGTCGACGAGGACGAGCTGCTCGAGGCGGTCGCCGTGACGGATCGCGTAGCGGGCCCCGATCGCGCCGCCGAGCACATGACCGACGACGACGGGTGCTGTCGAACAACGCTGCGCGATCAGGTCATCGAGCCAGTCGACCACCCGGTCCTCGTCGAGGTCCTCGTCACCGCCGCCGCTCGAACCGTGTGCCGGCAGGTCAGGAGCGATGACGTGGTGCGTCTCGGCGAGGTCCGGCATCACCCACCGCCAGTTCACCGCTGACTCGCCGGGGCCGTGCAGCAGCACGATGGGCGGCCCGTTGCCTCCCTCCAGCAGCGCGGTATCGATCCCGGCTGCCCGCAGCTGCCGCTCGGTCATCGGGACGTCCTCGAGGAGCGCTTTGCGCGCCATGGCTGCCGCTTCGTGGGTGGCGACGCTTCTGGTCGTCTGCATGGCTGCTCCGTTCGCTCGTCGCCGACGACGCTACGGATCCGGTGAGCACACGCCTTCGCCCGTCCATGCCATTCGTGTGGCGAGGGGCTTCTGGTACGTCCGTACCAGGCGGGTCACAGCAGCCCGTGTTCCACCGCGTAGACGGCGGCCGCCGCACGTGACGTCACGCCGAGCCGGGCGAAGATGTCCTGAAGGTGACGGCGGACGGTGTGCTCGCTCACGACGAGCGCCGCCGCGATCTCGGGATTCGTGTGCCCGGCGGCGACGAGGGCCAGCACCTCCCGCTGGCGGCTCGTCAGCCGGTGGCCGATGCCTGCGCTCGCGCCCAGCAGCCTCGTGGCCCGCTCGGCATCCGGGCCCGCGCCGAGCTCATCGAGGGCGTCGCGTCCCACGTGAAGCTCGAGCGCGGCGGTCTCCTCGTCGCCGAGCGCCCGGCATGCGAGCCCGAGGCCGACCCGGGTACGGGCATGCTCGTACGGTGCCTCGAGCCGCTGCCACCGGCGACACGCGTCACGGAAGGCCTCGACGGCCTCCTCGGCCCGCCCCGAGGCGAGGGCCACCGCGCCCCTGGCCTGTGCCGCCATCGCCTGCAGCAGCGGGGCGCCGAGCGCGGCGGCGCTCTCGTCCAGTTCGTCGACACCCTCCCGGGCACGGTCCAGGTCCCCCGCGGCGAGCATGATCTCGACCTGGGCTGCCAGCATCTTCGCCCTCGCGAGGCGGTCGGTCGCCGCATGAAGCGCATGCCCAACCGCACCGGCGGCTTCCTCGACGCGTCCCTGTGCCAGCCGCAGGAGCGCCAGGCCGGGGTACGGGTCGTGACCGGCCTCACGCGCACGACGGTAGGCCCGCTCCGCCTCCGAGAACCGCCCCCGGAGGCGGAGCAGCTCCGCGAGTTGGTAGTGCGCCATGCCGACTGCCGGCTGACCGAATGGTGTGGTGAGGCGGTCACGCGCACGGCGCGCTTCCTCCCAGGCCTCGGTCCAGAGGCCGTGGAACTGCAGGATCTCCGAACGGTGCACGAGGCACTGCCCGCGGAAGGCGACGAGTCCTGGCTGCGACCGGCACCAGTCGTCGAGCGCCTCCGTCCATTCGTGCGCGCGTCGGAGGTCGAACAGGTCCCGGCAGGCCAGGATCACCGCGCAGTAGACGGTGCCGGCGACGATCGGCGAGAGCTCCTCGGCGGTGACGGCGACCATGACCTCGTCCAACAGGCCGACGCCCTCGACGATCTGTCCGCCGCGGATCATGGCCTGGCCCTGCCCGAGCCGACCCATCGCCACGAGGTCGGCATCGCCGAAGCGCTCGCCGTAGGCGGTCGCCTCCCGGAACGCGCCACCTGCCCTCGCGACGTCACCCTCGGCTTCGAGGGCATGGAGGCCGTCGGGCACGCGCAGGTAGCCGCGAGTGACCACGTCGAGGTCATGGTCGTCGAGGAGCCGCCGTGCCCGCGCGAGCCAGCCGGCGCCGCGGGCCGTCTCGCCACGGTTGAGCAGTCCGAAGGACAGCCAGAAGGCGCACCGGGCCGCGGCCGCGACGTCTCCAGCCGCCAGGTGGTCGTGGTGGGCGCGCTCCCACGAGTCGGCGCACACGCGATCCTCACCGATCAGGTGGGCCGCACTGGCCAGCAGTTCGCGATCCTCAGCGGCCAGCGATTTCTCGTGATCGGCGGCCAGGAACTCGGCGTAGGCGACGCTCCATCGTCGCCGTGCCATGCTGGCCCGCGCCGCTACGAGGACGTCGGTCGAGGTCATGCACACCGCTCCCGGACACCGCCGGCACCTGCATCCTAAGCGGGCCGCCGTCGAGATCGCAGGGGTCAGGGGGCGATGTTCTGGTTGCGGTGGAACACGTTGTCGGGGTCGTAGGCGCGTTTGACGGCCTGCAGACGCCGATAGCGCTCACGGCCGTAGGCGTCCTCGACCCGGTCGGCGCCCTCCTCCATCAGGAAGTTGACGTAGACGCCGGTCGCATGAGGTTGGAGCGCCTTGCCGAACTCGCGCACCCAGGCGCGCTCCTGTTCGAACCCCTCGGCGTCCGCGGTGATACCGGAGACGTTGAACACGTGGCCGCTGGCACGGCCCCCGAAGGCGGTCGCGGCGGCATCCACCTCGGCGACCGCGCCGCCCAACTGCCACACGACGACGCTGGAGCGGGGGGACAGCATCCGCGCCGCGTGCTCGAGCGTGACGTCGAGGACCTCGTCGTCCAGCACACCGACGTCACACGCTCGGAGGTGGACCCAGATGCCGTGCGGGTAGCTGGCGTCCAGCATCGACTGGTGCTCGACGAAGGGGCGCACGTCGGTCAGGTCGATGACCGGATCGCCCAGACGACGCATAGGCGCGAGGACCAGCTCCCCACGCGCGAGCGGACCCGACCAGCAGCACATCACGCCGACGACCAGCCGACCGTGCAGGTCTTCCGGGATCAGGTCGACGGCCGGCGCACGACGCAGCAGCAGTGCCGTCGTGAGCTCGCGTGGTGCGTCGCGGCACCAGTCGCGGTAGACGCGGGTGACCTCGTCCGCCTGCTCGAAGGGCCACAGCACGAGCCCGGACAGGACGCCGGGCCCGACCGGGTGGAGGTCGAACGTGAACTTGGTGACGACGCCGAAGTTGCCGCCGCCGCCGCGCACGCCCCAGAAGAGTTCGGGGTGGTGACGGTCGTCGGCCACGACCCGTCGACCGTCCGCGGTGACCAGGGACACCCGCCAGAGCTGGTCGACCGACAGCCCGTGGCGGCGCATCAGCCACCTGATCCCGCCACCGAGGGTGAGCCCCGCGACGCCGGTGTGGGTGACGGCACCCGTGGGGACCGCCGAGTCGTACGCCTGCGTCGCGCGGTCGAGTTCGCCGAGCAGCACCCCGGCCTGCACCCGGACCCGACCCGCGCGGGGATCCACCTCGATGGCCTTCATCGGACCGAGGTCGACCACCAGGCCGTCGTCGACCACCGACAGTCCGGGGAAGCTGTGCCCGCCACTGCGAACCGCGACCTCCAGCGCGTGCTCGCGGGCGAAGCCCAGCGCCGCGACCACGTCGTCGCCGTCGGCGCATCACGCGATCACCGCCGGCCGACGGTCGATCGAGCCGTTCCACACTCGCCGGTGTTGCTCGTAGTCAGGTGCGCCGGGTACGACGACACGGCCGGCGAACCGCCCCGCCAGACGGCCCACGGGCAGGCGCGTCGACACCATGACCTTCTCCCGGCCGCGCAGGTCGCTGCCCGGCCCGGCCGGTCATCGTCGCCGCGTGCGGCGCCGGGGTCAGGAACCTGGGTTCCACTCGCCCGAGGTGGTGGCCGGGCGGGTACCGGGATAGGCCTCCGCCGCCAGCCCCTCCGGGTCGAGGATCACGATGCCGTCGCGTCCGGTACGCACCAGCCCGGCGTCCCGCAACCGTCGAAGGGCCTTCACGACGACTTCGCGAACCGTGCCGATCGCGTCGGCCAGGTCCCGTTGGCTCACCGAAGCGACCATGTCGTTCCCCGTCGCCGGGTCGACCGCGAGGTCGAGCAGGTGGCGGGCCAGCCGTTGGGGCACCGTCGCGAATGCGCCGCTGGGGATCTCGGGGATGAACGACAGGACCCGTTCGGTGAGTTCGTCGATCAGCACCCGGGCGACGCGCACGTCGGTCTCGGCCGCATGACGGACGACACGGGCGTCGAGGCAGAGCAGCCGCACCTCCGTGACGGCCTGCAGCGTGGCGGGCAGCGCGAAGGGCGAGGCGAACAGCGACACGCCACCGAGCAGACCCCCGGGACACACGTAGCGCACCGTCATGGTGCGCCCGTCCGGTGCCGTGACGAACACCCGGACCAAGCCGCTCACGACCACCTCGAGGTGCGCCGTGGCGTCGCCCTCCCGCCGTAGGACCTCGCCGGCCGGCAGCGACGTCAGCCGTGCCCCGTTCCACAGTTGCTCGCGGCTCGCCTTCGGCAGGTCGCCCAGATACGACCCGGCGAGTGCGCGCGCCACCGCCGGATCCGTCCACGGGCCGTGTCGGTCATCCATCGCCGCTGCGCGCCGTCGATTCGTCCGGCCGTTCGGCGTACCGGGACTTCGCCGGGGCCCACGCGACCGTGAAACGCTCGCACACGACCTCCAGGTCACCGGTGAAGTCCAGACCCAGCGCCTCGCAGCGCTCGCGGAAGAACCGTTCGTGTTCGGTTCGCCAGCCGTCCAGGCTGCGGTCGCCTTCCCCCTCGGCGTACGCGAACGCAGCATCGACCTCGTCGAACGGCCGGAGTTCGACGTCGGTCGTCTCGATGACGCAGACCGGCTCGTCGTGGCCGTCCAGTACGACGGATCGCTCTCCGGTGACGGGCAGCGGGTCCTGCTGCGGGTCGTAGTCGGCCAGCAGGCTCGCCGTGGCCTGCTTGCGGCCCTGAGCGACCAGCGCGGCGAGCTCGTCGGCCTTCGCCGGGGTGTCCGCGAAGGCGAAGCGATCCGTCGGGAGGCGCATCCCGGTGGCGCGCCGGTAGGCGGCAGCGAAGTCCTCGGGCACGGCACACCTCTCGCGTGGCTCGCCAGCGGGCCGGCCAGCGACGGCGGCGACGGCAGCGACACGACAGCGCCACCGCAGCGTCCCCGGTCACGGTCACCGCGATCGAGCCGCCGCCGCGCGGCCGCCACCGTCGCAGGAGGCCCTCATGGACACCATACTTCCCGGTCAGCACCGCTCCGAGCGCACGCCGGACCGGCGCGACCGCTCGCCCCGCCTGGGCCGGCTCGCACGCTGGTCGTTCCGCGGGCTCCTGTCGCTGCTGGTCCTGGCCGTGATCGGCACGGCCCTGCAGGCGATCGCGGAGGCCCGCGACGGACGCGAACACCCGGCGCCGGGCGAACTGGTCGCGCTTCCCGACGGCCGCTCGCTCCACCTCGTCGTCGACGGCGAGGAACACGAGGGCCCGGTCGTGGTGCTCGAGACCGGCATGGGCGGCATGACCTCCGCCTGGGGCTGGATCCAGCCGGCGCTGGCGGAACAGGTGACGGTGGTGTCCTACGACCGGCCGGGTCTCGGCTGGTCCGACCCGTCACCCGACGGCCCGGACGCCGAGCACGTGGTCGCCGACCTACGGGCCGGCCTCGACGCGCTCGGGCTGAGCGGTCGCGGCTTCGTCCTGGCGGGTCACAGCCTCGGCGGCCACTACGTGCGTGCGTTCGCGCAGGCCCATCCCGACGAGGTCGTCGGGATGGTGCTCGTCGACCCGTCTCACGAACGGCAGGCGGAGGCGATCGATGGCTACGAGGTCGAGCAGCGGCGGAGCCGGCTGCTGATGCGGCTGCTGCAGGTGACCTCCCGGATCGGCCTGCATCGGGTGTTCGACCCGTTCGCCGCCGCCATCGCCGACCTGCCCGAACCGACCCGGACGCAGGCGCTCGTGCAGCAGGTCCGGCCCGCCTACTTCGACGCCTATCTGGCCGAGTTCGCCGCGCTCGACCGCATCGGTGCCGACCTCGCCGCAGACGACGTCGACCTCGGGGACCTGCCGCTGCGCGTCCTCGTGGCCGGCCACAGCCCCACGCCGGCGGGTCGGCAGGCCGTCGAGGCCGCGGCAGCCCTGCGGGAGCAGCTCGCCGGACTCTCGACCCGCGGGCGGACCGTCGTCTTCGACGACGCGGCACACGTCACGATCGTGACCCAGCGGCAGCACGCCGCCAGGGTCACCGCGGCGATCCTCGACGTCGCGGCCGAGAGCCGACCAGGCTGATGCGACCTGCCTCTCAGTTCGCCGCTGTGGCGGCGAGGTCATTGCTGATGTCCCGGTCCCACGCGATGTGGTGGCGGTACATCCAGGCGTGTTGCTCCGGCTTGGCGAGCCACCGCAGCGCGAGGGGCATGACCGCATCGCGCAGGACGCGGCCGACCGGCCCGGCCGTCTTGCTGCCGGAGATGCGGGCCGAGTAGCGCACGATCCGCTCGACGCGTGGACGGCGCACGTGCTCGTAGCCGCGAAGCGCCTGGCGGTGGTCGTCGAGGTCCCGGAGGGCCCGCGCGAGCACCAGCGCCCCTTCGATCGCCATCGAGGCGCCCTGTCCGGCGCTCGGGGAGGTGGCGTGGGCGGCGTCGCCGACCAGCACCATCCGGTCACGATGCCACGTGGCGACGTGCGGGAGGTCGTGCAGGGCGTAGGCGCCGATGTGGCCGGTGGTGCGCTGCAGGATGTCGCGCGCGGGCGCCCGGTCCGCGGCGAACGTGGTCAGCAACCGCTGCTGCCAGGTCGCCGAGGGTGTGGCGGCCAGTTCACCGCGCGCGGGCTCGCGGGCCTGCGGGAGGTTGGCGAACCACCAGACCTCGCCGTTCGGCTGAACGGTGTAGGAGAAGAACCCGTGGCGGCCGAAGATCATGTGGAAGGTGCCCGGCTCGGCCGGCAGGTCGAGGTCCCGGGCGTGGCCGCCGAGACTCAGCAGCCCGCAGTACCTCGGCGGCGGAGCCGAGGGGTCGATGATCGTGCGCAGCCGCGAGTGCACGCCGTCGGCACCGATCAGCAGGTCGGCCTCCACCGACGTGCCGTCCTCGAAGCTCGCCCGTGCGACGCCGTCACCGGTGGTGGCGTCCGTGAGCCGCCGGCCGTGGACGACGGGCAGGTCGCGTCGCCGCAACTCGTCGAGCAGGAGCTGGTGGAGGCGGCCGCGCTGGATCGTGGTGCTGGTGATCCCGGTGGACAGGCGGACGCCGTTGGCGACCTCTCCGAGGCGCTTGCCGGTCCCGCTCCACATCACCATCCGAGGCGTCGCGAGTCCGGCGCGCGCGACCTGGTCGGCCAGGCCGACGGTCGCCAGCGCGTCCATGCCGTTGGAGGCCACGTTGAGGAACGAGCCGACGTGCGCGGCCGGCTCCGTGTACGCCTCGTAGACGGTGGCGTGGATGCCCACGCGCTGCAACGCCATGGCGAGGACCGGGCCGGCGATGCCGCCGCCGATGATGGCGGCTGTCTGCGGCTTCATGAGTGCTCCTGAGCGTCACGCGGCGTTGTGACGGGCGTAAAAGGGGTCTGCGGGCCGCTGGGTGGCGGCCTGCGCGTCGAAAGAGCTGCTGCGTCCCGTCGGAGATCGACCGCGTCGACGACGCTACGGAGGCAGTGCTTCGTTGCCGTCCGCCGGCTGGCGCGACTCGCCTACGCCGATCGCGGTAGACGCAGGCACACCGAGGTCGTCATCCCGGAGGTCGGTCCGGCGCACCGAGGGCATCAGATGTCACGACAGCGCGACGGCGGTCGCACGACAGCGCGTCGGTGCAGGCTGACCGCATGCCAGTCCGTCGGATCGTCAATCGCCAGGAGATCGTCGTGCCACGCCACCGCACCGCTGCCGTCGGGACCACCCGCGTCTCACGCCTCGTCGACGTCGCACGGAACGTGGCCGCCGTCACCGGCGGCGTCCTGCTCGTCGCCGTGCTCGTGGGGGCGGGCATCGACATCGCCCGCATCGACGGCACCCGCGGCGGCTACGAAGCTCCGTACCGTGACTACCGGGGGACCCCCATCGACTGGGACGCCGAGACCTTCACGACGTCGACCGGCATGGTCGCGACGGGACACGTCATCGACGTCCACACCGACTGCACGACCGGCATGATCGGCTTCGAGATCCTCGGTGTCGTCCACCTCGACTACCGCCGCCTGTCGCCGCGGGCCCTGGCGGTGCACGACCCCGCCACGGCGTGCCGAGAGCGGGGGCTCGAGCCGCGGTTCTGACGGTGGACGCTCCTCGAGGAAGCCTCATCCGGGGGCGGGGATCAGCGGCTACGGGCGGTGGGCGTGCTCGGCCCTGAAGCCACTCCTGCTCGGGTGAGGCCAAGACATCCGCCCCATCTCGACCTGACGCCATCTGCGGCCCACGCCGAGCTGCCTGAGCAGGCAGCGGTCGATTGGACGATCGCCGCGTCGGTTTCCGGGGGTTCACTCCGGCGGTTGCCACGCGGCGGTCGCGCCGAACGTCCGTCATGGTCCAGCGTGGTCACTGGTGATCGGTGCAGCGCTCGACGGGATCGAGGCCACGGTGAGCGTCGTACGAGCCGTTCTGCAGTGGGTCCTACCGACGGTGTTCGCTGGTCTCTCGCTGGCCACGCTGGCTCGTTGGGCTCGCCAGCGGCAACGGCCGGCAGGGTTCCTGGCCGCCGCGTTCGCCAGCATCGCGGCGGGGCTACTGGTCGAGCGGATCGCTGCGGCGGTACCGGCGATCCCGACGGCACTGCCACGGGACGTGGCCACGATCGGGGTGGCCGCCTTCGCCTGGCTGCTGCTGGCGTTCGCCTGGTCGTTCGAGCCTCGGCTGCCGCTCTGGGTGAGAGCCGCGGCAGCGTCGGTGTTCGGCTTGGCGCTGTGGGTGCTGCTCCTGCCACCCCTGCCCTTGCTCGGGGAACCCCAGGCGGTCGAGGAGCTGCTGTTCGTCAACCTCTTCATCGGCACGTGGGCGGTGCTCGCGGGTGCCGCCGCCGTGCGACTGTGGCGTGCGGGTGGCAGCCATCGGCTGGTCCGCACGCGGATGCGGCTGATGGCCTCCGGTGCGCTCGTGCTCGCGTCCGCCCTGCTGGTCTCGGGCGGGGCACCGTCGCGGTCTCTGTGGCAGCTGCTCCCGAACCTCCTGGCGCTGGGGGCGGCGGCGTTGTTCGCTGTCGGCTTCGCCCCGCCGCGGCCACTGCGGATGTGGTGGCGACGGCGCGCGACGACCGACTGGCAGCGCCGCCAGCTGGACCTGATCGCGGCCGTGACCCCGACGCAGGTCGCCGAAGCGGTAGCTCCGCAGGTGGCCGAGGTCCTGGGTACCGGCGCCGTCGTGGTCGACCGCGACGGCAGGATGCTCGCGCACGCACAGCTCCCCGTCGAAGAAGCGACCGCTATCGCCGATCGCCTCAAGACCGGTGATCCGCCCGCAGCCGGCGAGCAGCGTGTCGCAGCCGACGGCGCCACGCTCGTCGTTCTGACGACCCCCTACACGCCCATCTTCGGGCAGGACGAACAGGACCTGCTCGTCGGCCTCGCGCTGCAACTGCGGCTCGCGCTGGAGCGTGCCCGGCTGCACGAAGCCAATACACGATCTCGTCGGCAGCTCGAGCAGAGCGCCCACGACCTGCAGGCCATGATGTCCGGCCTGGCCCACGACCTGCGCTCCCCGATCACCGCCGTCGAGCTGTACCTCGACCTGCTGCCGGACGTCGACGACCGCGACCGCCGCATCGAGCTGCTCGGACGGATGCGCGCCGGCACGGCCTACCTCAACCGGCTGATCGACTCGCTGCTGGAACTCTCGCGGCTCGGCACGACGCAGACCGACCTGGAACCAGTCGACCTCGACCTGATCGTCGAAGCCGCCATCGACCGGCTCGCGGCCGCGCATCCGAGCGTGACCGTCCACGCCGACCCACTGCCGAGCGTCGTCGGCAACCGGCTCGCGCTCGAGCAGGTGTTCGACAACCTGCTCACCAACGCCGCCAAGCACGGCGGGCGACCCGACGTCACGATCCGCATCTCGGGACGCACGACCTCCGACACGGTCGTGATCGACGTGGCCGACGACGGACGCGGCATCGACCCCGGGGACCGCGAGCTGATCTTCGCCCCCTTCCAGCGCGGCCGCAACGCCGGGGCCAGCGGCCACGGCGTCGGCCTCGGGTTCGTGCGGCGCGTCCTCGAGAGCCACGGTGGCAGCATCGAGCTACTGGCTCGTGGTTCCGGCGCCCACTTCCAGTTGCGGCTCCCGAGGACCGTCGACTGAGCTCTTCGTGCCGGGCGGTGTCGACGCGCTGGTGGCCTCAGTCCCCGATCGGCCCGTCCGGCGCGCTCGGTTTCGTGGACAGGGCGTAGGAGATGGTCTGCATGCAGATGCGACCGTCACGGACCACGAAGGAGTCGGCGCCGTTCGACACGTGCATGTCCTGCGCGACGGCGCGCCACTGCAGGAACGCATAGGGGCCGTCGACCAACACCATGTCGTAGAAGAACTCGGCGTCCTTCAGCTGCTCCGCGAGCAGGGCAGCCAGCTTGGCCATCGCGTCACGACCCTGGAAGTGACCCAGGTGACTGAGGACGACGACGTCCTCGGTGTAGTTGTCCCCGAGGTCCTCGCCCAGCCTGCCGTCACGCCGGTGGACGAGATGGCTGTCGATGACCTCGGCGGTGGATCGAGAGATGTCTCGTCCGTTGCCCGGGCCAGAATCGTCGTCCACGCGTGCTCCGTCCTCGTCTGCGTGCGTAGACCGTGCATGCGGGACGCGGCGCCGACACCGGCCGCCTACCGACGGAGGGACGGCGTCGTTCGACGACACACCGCCCGTGCCCGAGCTGGCCGACCACCTGGCGCGGGTCAGGCGTCGGCGCGGACCACCTCGAGGTCCCCGTGCTCGTAGCTGCCGCGCAGGTCCTTCTTGGAGAACTTGCCGACGCTGGTCTTGGGGATCTCCGAGACGAACGTGTAGCGCTCGGGCAGCCACCACTTCGCCACCCGGTCCACGAGGAAGTGGTTGAGGTCCTCCGCGGTGACCTCGGCGCCGGCGCGCAGGACCACGGCCGCCAGTGGCCGCTCGTCCCAGCGCTCGTCAGGAACGCCGATGACGGCCGCCTCGACGACGTCCTCGTGGGCCATGATCGCGTTCTCCAGGTCGACGGAGCTGATCCACTCGCCGCCGGACTTGATGACGTCCTTGGTGCGGTCGACGATCTGCAGGAAGCCGCGGTCGTCGATCGTCCCGACGTCGCCCGTTCGCAGCCACCCGTCACCGGTGAACCGGTCCGCCTCGGCGTCGACCCCGTGGTAGCCGCCGGTGATCCACGGGCCGCGCACCTGGATCTCGCCGATGGACGAACCGTCCCATGGCTGCTCGACGCCGTCGGGGTCCGCGATCCGCACGTCGACGCCCGGGGCGATGCGTCCCGTCTTCGCGCGCCAGTCGATGGACTCCTCGGGAGCGGTGCCCGATGGCGGGATCGCGACCGAGCCCAGCGGGCTCATCTCGGTCATGCCCCACGCCTGGATGATCTCCACGCCCCACCGCTGCTCGTAGGCCTCGATCAGCGCGCGGGGGACGGCAGCGCCGCCGACCACCACCCACTGCAGCGAGCTCAGGTCCACGTCGGTCTGCATCCCGTACTGCAGCACCCCGTTCCAGACGGTCGGGACCGCCGCGGAGCAGGTCGGGCGCTCCGCCTCGATGAACGCGACCAGCGGTTCGGGTTGCAGGTACTTCTCCGGCTGCAGGATGTCGGCGCCCGTCATCCAGCCGAGGTAGATCAGCCCCCAGGCGTTGGCGTGGAACTGCGGCACGACCAGGAGCAGCCGATCGCGGTCGCTCAGGCGCAGGCCGCCGACGGCCGAACCGAACGTGTGCGTCCAGTTGGAGCGGTGCGAGTAGACGACGCCCTTGGGGTTGCCGGTCGTGCCGCTCGTGTAACACATCGCCGCCGGCTGGCGTTCGTCGAGCTCCGGCCACGCGTAGCCGCCGGGTTGGGCCCCGAGCAGCTCGTCGTAGCGAACCACCTTGTCCGCGGGCAGCGCGGAGGCATCGCCGTCCCCGACGACGACGAAGTGCTCGACCTCCCCGATCTGGTCGAGGACGCGGGCGAGCACGGGGACCAGCGAGTCGTCGACGATGATCACCCGGTCGCCGCCGTCGTTGACGACGTAGGCCAGCTGGTCGGGGAACAGCCGGATGTTGAGCATGTGCAGCACCGCGCCCGTGCACGGGATGGCGAAGTAGGCCTCGAGGTGCTCCTGGTGGTTCCAGCAGAACGTGCCGACGACGTCGCCGGCGCCCACGCCGAGCGACGCCAGACCCTGCGCGAGACGACCCATCCGTTCATAGGTCTCCGCGAAGGTCAGCTCGCGTGCGTGGGCGCCGCGCCAGGTGACGACCTTCGATCCGGCATGGACCCGGCGACCGTGCTCCAGGATCTGGGTCAGGGTCAGCGGGTAGTCCATCATCGTGCTGGTGACCATCGGCGCCCGGCTCCCCATCGTCGCGACCCGGGCGCGGACCCTACTGGGCGCTCAACGCGGCAGCACCAGCTGTTCGCGCACCCGGCCGCGCACGAGCACCCCCACGTCGGCGGGGCGCTCGGGCAGGGTGAGCTCCGCCGGCGCGGGCGCCAGCAGGCGCACGCCGCCCGCCACGTCGGCGTCCCGCGACGTCGTCAGCTCGTGGAGGAAGAACCGCCCCTGCGCATCGAACGTCTCCCGGAACCGGACGTTGCCCCGGTGGATGTCGCCGGTGCCCGTCCACTGCAGCGAGACGCGAGCGGGCACTGCGGGCAGCTGGGTGCAGTCGTCCTCCTCCTCGTCGAAGTCGCTGGCCGGGTGCCGCCCGTCCGGTGGGTCGGAGCCGGGGTAGGTGCAGATCGTGCCGCCCCGCAGCGTCACCTCGACGTCGACGGACGCACGGCGCATGGCCGGGTCGAAGGCGAAGGCTGCCGGTTCGACCGGCTCGATGGTGCGGTAGGTCAGGTGCGTGGTCACGCCCGCGTCGCTGGTCTCCCAGCGGTCGTAGACGACGTCGATGGCGGGTTCGTAGCGGGTCATCCCCGGACGCTCGCCGGAGGTCTCCGCGCCGTCGACGACCACGATCGTGAGGTCCTCGAAGAGGCCGTCGTCGAGCGTGGTCCAGTTGGCGCCGGCGAGCTGGACGGATTGGGCGAAGCGGTAGCCGTTCGGGAATGGCGTGGCGCCCGCGGGTGCGGCGTACAGGCCGGCGAGCAGCGCGAGCGCGAGACCGATGGCGGTGAGTGGACGTCGGAACGGTCGGGTGGCGGAGCGGTTCATGTCGGGGTCTCCCGAGGTCGGGGTGGGCTGTCCCCGGGAGGCTCCGCCGGCGGCGTTGGCGACGCCTTGCCGCCGCGTTGCGGCATGCTTGGCGCCGCGATCCGGACGTGTGGTGTCGGCGCTCGACCGCAGACCGGCCGTGACCGCCTGCATGCGCAGGTCGGCTACCGGGGCGGCGTCAGGTCGTCGCCAGCCCGGCCAGGTGGCGCACGAGGCGGTCGAACGAGGTCGTGCGCTTGTCCAGTACGAGGGCGTCCGGCCGAAGCCGGATGGCTTCCTCGCGCATCGGCTCGGACGCCGACACGACCACGACGTCGAGGTCGGCCGGCAGCTCTGTCAGCAGCTGGTCCCCGGTCGCACGCGGCATGAGCATGTCGAGCACGATGGTGTCCGGCGCGGTGCGGGCGATCTGGCCGTGCGCGTCCTTGCCGTCGGACGCGAAACCGATCACCTCGGCGACGCCGGTCATCTCGATCCAGCGGCGGGTGACGTCGCGGTAGATGGGGTCGTCGTCGACGATCAGCACTCGGCGAGGGGCGACGCCGTCGCGTCGGAGTTCCGCCACACGGGCGCAGACGGGACAGACGATCTGATCGTCGACCGTGTCCCCGTTGCGGACGGTGACGCGGAATCGCTGCAGCTCGAGCAGCTTCTCGCCGCAGCGCTGACAGCGCTTCGAGGAGGCGGCCGCCCGGCGCCCCGGCTCGTCCGCAACGGCGACGACGTCGACGGCCTGCCAACGGTCCTGCTGCCGACGCATGGGCTGCTCCGTCGCGTGCCTTCGGCGGGAGCGTAGTGGTCGCGCGTCCTAGGGACGGGTGTCCATGTGACCACCACATCACCCGGCCGGCGTGGTGGCCGACGCGCGCGCCCACCGACGGACGGGACGAGCGTTCAACGCACCGGCCTCGTCGACGAGTCTCGGGGTGCCCCGATGCTCGGCATCCTGCGGAGCGGCGGCGCGGTGCGGTCCGGCGCGCAGCCTTCGCGGGTGGCCGGGCCGGGCGTCGCCGGCCGCGTGACGAGCGCGGCCGCCGATCTCGCGAGGGCCGCTCATGGCTCGGCAGACGCTGCGCCGACAACCGCCGCGACGGCGCTGGACGATCGCGACCGGCCTGGCGGTCGCGCTCGCTGCCAGCTGCGGCGGCTCCGGCTTCCGCTACGTGGCCGATCGCGACGCCGGGGTCTACTTCAAGCTGCCCGACGGGTGGACGACGCTGCCGGACGAGGGCGTCACGGAGCAGTTCGCGAGCCCGACGGCCGACGCGGACACCCAGCGCCTGATCGGCTTCGACGCCGCTCCGGACCCGGCCGTCGAGCATCTGCTCCATCCAGACGCCGCGCACCCGGCCGGACTCAGCCGCGTGCGGTTGCTGAGCATCCGGGAACGCGACCAGCTCTCGCTGGCGGCGCTGCGCAACGAGTTCCTGCCGGTGGACTCCCTGCCGCCCGGTCGTGTCCGCCTGCTCGCGAGCGAGGACATCGAGACCGACACCGGCCTGCACGGCACCGAGAGCACGTTCGAGATCGGCCTCGACGAGGGCACCTACACGCTCACGCAGGTCGTGCTCGTCGACGCTGGCACGCAGGTCGTGTACGGGCTGGTCGTCGGGTGCACGCAGAGCTGTTACGCCGAGCAGCGCTCGGACATCGAGGCCGTCGTGGAGTCCTGGAGCATCGAGGAGCCCTGACATGTCGACGAGCCCACCTGCGCCGCGGCCGGGGCTGCCACCGGCCACCGACGGTCCGACCGCGCAGCACCGCTCGCGCCCCCGTGACGAGGACCGACCGACCCGACGCCCGCTGGAGTGGTGGGACCGGGTGAAGTTCCTGCTCCTGCTCGGGATCGCCTACCTCGTGGTGGTGTGGAACGCCATCGCGTCCATGCCGCCGCTGGCGGTGACCTTCCGCGAGAGCGCCTGGCTGGGTCTCCAGGACGCGATCCTGCTGACGGCCGGCAGCGGCCGCGTGCTGGCCGTCCTGGCCGGCATCGAGCTGCTCCGCCAGCTCCACTACCTGGTCAGCGAGCGCTCGGCGGCCTACCACCGGTTCTGGACCCAGCGCGTGTTCGGCCGGTTCGAGCGGCGGCTGCAGCGGATGAGCGACTGGACGCGCTTCCGCATCACCCGGGTCCTGAAGCTCCTGGTCGTCGTGGTGGTGCTCAGCGTGGTGCTGGGCGCCCTGCTGCACGTGCCGCCGACGACGGCGCTGTTCGAGGCACCGGCCCGCTTCGTCGCGGCCCTGCCGTTCATTCTGCAGCTCGCCTTCGGGTTCTTCTTCATCATCTTCCAGTTCATCGGGCTGTTCTGGTTCCTGTCGCGCGGCGGCACCGACGTCTACTTCCCCGACGACATCAAGACCCGCTTCGAGGACGTGTGGGGCCAGGACAGCGTCCTGGAGAAGATCCGGGAGAACCTCGTCTTCCTCGAGGACCCGGAGGCGATCGAGGACCGCGGGGGCTACGTACCCGGCGGCATCCTGCTGTGGGGCCCGCCGGGGACCGGCAAGACCCTCATGGCCGAGGCGGTGGCGGGCGAGACCGGCAAGCCCTTCGTCTTCGTCGACCCCGGCGCGTTCCAGAACATGTTCCTCGGCGTCGGGATCCTCAAGGTCAAGGCGCTGTTCCGCAAGGCGCGCAAGCTCGCGCTGCGCTATGGCGGGGTCATCCTGTTCTTCGACGAGGCCGACTCGCTGGGCTCGCGCGGCGCCCTCGCGCAACCCGGGCCCGGTGGGTCCGGAGCCACGCCGGCCCCGTGGCACGCCGGCGACTGCCACGGCTTCGACCTGCTCGATCCGGTGACCAAGGCGGTGCTGGCCCGCGACACCCTGTCGACCGGAGCGCCGCGCCGCACCACCCGCGACCGGATCATCATGGGCGGCATGGGCGGTGGCGGCATGGGAACGCTCAACGCGCTGCTGACCGAGCTCAGCGGCCTGAAGAAGCCACGCGGGTTCTTCAACCGGATCGTGCGGCGGGCCCTGGGGCTGCGCCCGAAGCCGCCGCCGAAGTACCGGATCATGGTGATGATGGCCACCAACCTCCCGCAGGCGCTCGACGAGGCGCTGCTGCGGCCCGGACGCCTCGACCGCATCTACAAGGTCGGCTACCCCTCGAAGGCCGGCCGCCTGCGCACCTACGGCGGCTACCTGGCGAAGGTCCGGCACGAACTGACCGACGAACAGGTCGACCGGCTCGCGACGATCACCCCGTACGCCACGGGCGCGACCATCAAGGACCTGGTCAACGAGGCGCTGATCAAC
The DNA here is from genome assembly GCF_041821065.1 of Egicoccus sp. AB-alg2. Taxonomy (NCBI): domain Bacteria; kingdom Bacillati; phylum Actinomycetota; class Nitriliruptoria; order Egicoccales; family Egicoccaceae; genus Egicoccus; species Egicoccus sp. AB-alg2. The sequence continues at coordinate 362,081 of NZ_JBGUAX010000003.1, forward strand.
GCCATCCGCGACGGGCGTGAGGTCATCAACTGGCGCGACGTCGTCAAGGCCAAGCAGTTGAAGGACCTCGGCCCGCCGGAGGACGTCGAGTACATCGAACGCGAACGGCACGCCGTGGCGATCCACGAGGCCTGCCACGCCGTGACCGCCTACCGGGTGCGACACCACCTGACGATCGACATCGCGACCATCGAGAAGGGCGGCACCTACCTCGGCATGGTCGCCTCCATCCCGCCCGAGGACCAGTTCACCCGCTGGCGCAGCGAGTACGAGGCCGACATCATGGTCAGCCTCGCGTCACTCGCCGGCGAACGGCGATTCTTCGACGGCGACAACTCCTCGGGCGTGTCGGGTGACCTGGAGACGGCCACGCGTCTGGCCACCATGATGGAGGGGTACTGGGGCATGGGCGCCAGCCTGTCGTCGCACGGCGTGACCCGCCAGGCCGGCATCCCGGGCGGCGCCCGGCCGGGTGAGGGTGAGGACGGCGGTTCGGGCCTGCTCGATTCGTCGCTCGGGGAACGCATCGAGGAGAAGCTGGCGGCGCTGCTGGCGCGCTGCGAGGCGCTGCTCGCGGAGAACCGCCTCGAGGTGCTGGCCGTCGCGCACGCGCTGGAGAGCAACAAGACCGTCACGGGCGAGGACGTGGCGGCCATCATCGACGGCCGTCCGGGACCGCTGCTCGACGGCAGCCTCTACCGCACGGAGACGTTCCGGGTCGCCGCGGAGGACTACCACCGCTCGGCCCTGGCCGCGCACAAGCGGCACGCGCGGATCCCGGTGCCGCTGCCTCAGCTCGCTCCCGTGGGCGTCGGTGGCATCACCTCCGGCGACGGTCACGGGACGGAGCTCGGCGGCACCGCGCCCTGACGTCCGCGCGGGCGCTGCCCGGTCACCCGGGCGGCAGCGAGGTGGGCAGGCACGTCGGCGCGTCGTCGGTCAGGCGGGGCACGCCGTCGTCGTCGATCTCCGCGGGCACGAGACAGGCCGAGGTCGTGCCGTCGGGCTCCACCGTCCACCGCGCGAGCGCGGTGCGGGCACCGTCGTCCGAAAAGCGGGGCCAGACGAAGTTGCCGAGGTTCCAGAACACGGCCGCACCGTCGACCTGCTCGACCGGCTGCAGGCGATGGGCGTGATGGCCGAACACGACGTCCGCCCCGGCGGCGGCCATGGCCTGCGCCTTCTGCCGGTCCTCGGGCCGCGGCTCGAGCGCGCCCTCCTCACCCCAGTGGACGCTCACCACGACGAGGTCCGCATCTGCCTTGGCCCGTGCGACGGAGCGGGCCATTCGCTCGGCGTCGTAGCCGGTGGCCTGGCCCGGCGCGTCCCCGTACGCGATCCAGTCCGGCTCCGGTACCACGCCGCCGAAGCCGAGCACGGCGACCCGCCAGCCCGCGACGTCGAGGAACTGCGGCTCGTGGGCTCGCGCCTCGTCCGGGCCGACCCCGACGGTACGCAGGCCCGTGCGCTCCACCCGCTCGACCGACGCCAGCATGAGGTCGAGCCCGTGGTCCCCGGCGTGGTTGTTCGCGAGCGTGACGAGGTCGACGCCGGCGTCACGCATCGCCGGCAACGCGGCGGGATCGCACCGGAAGACGAACTGCTTGTCCTGCGCCACGCCACCCTCGCCGACCGGGCACTCGAGGTTGACCGCCACGACGTCAGCGCCGTGGAACGCCTCGCGGACGCCGTCCCAGACGGCGTCGGGACCGTGACGCCGCAGGGCAGGCACGTAGTCGGGGTCCAGGCTCACGTCGCCGGTGTGGACGATCACGAGCCGTCCGCGCGCGGGTGGATCTGTCGGCTCCGGACCTTCCGTCGGTTCCGGACCCGCCGTGTGGCCGTCGTCCGTCGTCGGCTCGTCCGTGGTCGACGGCGGGGGAACGTAGGCCTGCTGGTCCGTCGGCGGCGCCGCGGGCGGACGGAGGGGGAGGGCGACGACCAGCAGCAGCACGGCGAGCCCGGCCAGGGTGGCCGCGGCGAGCCAGGGCGAGGGAAGTCGGAACGCGCGGATGTCGGGGACCCGGGTCGGAGACGGCGCGGGAGCCTAGTTGGCCGTGCGACCACGGCCCGGCAACCACGCCGCCCCCGGCGCTCAGGTCGCGGTCGCGCGTGCCACCGCCGCGGCAGGCGCGGGTCGACCCACCCCCGCCGCGGCGACCAGGACGAGTCCCGCCGCGGCGACGGCAGCGCCGGCCAGGAACACGGACGGGCGGCCGAACAGCGCCGCCACGATCCCCATCGCCGCCGGTCCGAGCCCGAAGGCGAGGTCGATGAACGCCGAGGTGGTGGCCATCACCTGCCCGCGCTCGCGGGCCGGGACGCCGGCGACCGCCAGCGCGAAGACCGACGGGGTGAGCAGCGCGATGCCGACGCCGAAGACGGCCGTGCCCAGGAGCAGGCCGCCGGGCTGGCGCCACGAGCCGATCGTCGCGAGCCCGACGAGCGACAGCGTCAGGGCCAGCCGGATGGCGCGGCCGTGCCCCAGCACGTCGGGCAGGCGGGCCCCGAGGCTGCGGACCAGGACGACCGTGCCGGAGAACAGCAGCAGCACGAGCCCCGCCCCGCGCATGCCCAGGTCGCCGACGTGCAGGGGCACGAACGCCACGAACCCCGCCATCCCGACGATGCTGGCCAGGAGCACCACCCCCGGCAGGAGACCGGCGGGGTGGACCAGACGTCGCGGCGACCTCGTGGCCGGCGGGCTGTCGATCGCGTCGGCGGGGCGGGTCTCCGGGGTGCGCAGGACGAGTCCGACGGCGATCAGCGCCGCGGCCGCCGACCCCAGCCACACGGCGGTGAAGCCGGTCCGGGCCAGCAGCGCCTCGGCCAGCAGCGGGCCGACTCCGATGCCGAGGTAGAGGGCGAGGGACGCCAGGCTCATCGCCTCGCCGCGGCGTTCGGGTGGTGCGAGGTCGGTGAAGGCGGTCGCCATGCCGACGAAGAACAGGGCCTCGCCCGCGCCGCTGACCAGTCGGATCCCCGCCAGCACGCCGGGTGTGTCCGCCAGGCCGTAGGCGGCGACGGATGCGGCGACGATCGTGGCGCCCGCCAGCATCAGTGGCCGTCGCCCACGGCGGTCGCCGAGGATGCCGGCGACGGGCCGCAGCAGCACGGCGGAGACGCTGAAGACGCCGAACGTGAACCCGACGGCCACGTCGCCGCCGCCGAGGGGACCCTCGACGTAGCGCGGCAGCGCCGGGATCAGCATGCCCACCCCGGTGAAGTAGGCGAGCGACGCCGCGGCGACGGCCGCGAACGTCGAGGTGAACAGGCGCGGGCGTGGCGCCGCCGCCGCCGCGCCGTCCGTCGTGGGCGAGAGATCGGGCCGGTTGCCGGGTCGCACCGTCGGTCCTCCGAGTTGGTGTCCCGCGAGCCTGCGCCCGTGACGCCGTCGCACGCATCGGTAGGGCTACCCATGTACGGCGCGGCGTGCGATGGTGGAGCGGTCGCGGACCGGCCGGCTCGACGGGGGCGTACCTGGACCGGGCGAAGCCGCGAGGCGGACGGCGGGAATGGGCGGCGCGGTGGGCATGACGGCGACGGACGACCTGCGCCTGGCGGACCTGCTGGCCGCCCTGTCGGTGGCGACCGACCTCGGCATGGGACACGAGTCGGAGAAGGCGGTGCGCTCGTGCCTGCTCGCGACCAGCCTCGCCCGGGCCTGCGGGCTGCGCGAGGTCGAGGTTCGCGACGTGTACTACTCCTCGATGCTGCTGCACCTCGGCTGCACGGCACCGGCGCACGAGCTGGCGCACATGACCGGCGACGAGCGACGGTTCCTCGCCCGTGCCGAGGGCACCGACGACGCGTCCCTGCGCGCGTCGCTGCAGCTGCTGGGCGTCGTCGGCGAGGGCACCGGCCTGCACCGCCCCCAGTACCTGGCGCGCCTGCTGGGGGCGGGCACCGCCGGCGCGACGACGATCATGCGCGCCACCTGCGAGGTCGGCTCGCGCATGGCCGACCGCCTGCACCTCGGCGACGGGGTCAGCGCGGCGTTGCGGGCGAGCACCGAGGTGTGGGACGGCAGCAGCGGCGCCTTCCGGACCGGCGGTGAGGACATCCCGGTCCCGGCCCGGTTCGCCCTGTTGGCCGCCCAGGTGGTGCTCTGGGACCGCGTCGGCGGTCCGGGCGCCGCCGCGACCGTGGTCCGTGAGCGCGCCGGCCACTGGTTCGCGCCCGACGTCGCCGCGACGTTCCTCGCCGGCAGCGAGTCGCACCTGCGCGAGCTCGCCGGGGTCGACGTCTGGGCGGCGGTCCTGGCCGCGGAGCCGGAACCGCACCGCCACGTCCCGGCGGGCCAGGTGGACGCGGTGGCGGCCGTCTTCGCGGACATGGTGGACCTCAAGACGCCGTTCACCCACGGTCATTCCCGCGCGGTCGCCGAGCTCGCCGTCGGGGCCGCGGCCCGCCTCGGTCTGGACGAGGCGGCGCGTGCGCGTGTGCGCCGTGCCGGGCTGCTGCACGACCTCGGTCGGGTCGCCGTCTCCTCGGCGGTGTGGGAACGCCCGGGCGCACTCACGACCAGTCACTGGGAACAGGTGCGCCTGCATCCGTACCACACCCAGCGGATCCTCGATCGCTCGCAGGTGCTGGCACCCCTGGCACGGATCGCCGGGATGCACCACGAACGGCACGACGGCTCCGGCTACCACCACGGGCTCGCCGGCAGCGCCATCCCGGTCGAGGCGCGCCTGCTGGCCGCGGCGGACGCGTTCCAGGCCATGACGCAGGCCCGTGCGCACCGTCCGGCCCACCCGCCGGGCGCGGCGGCCGACCACCTCGTCTCCGAGGCCGCCCGTGGCCGCTTCGACGTGGACTGCGCCCGCGCCGTCACCGAGGCGGCCGGCGAGCGGACCGTCCGGCGCCCGCGGACGTGGCCGGCCGGGCTGACCGATCGCGAGGTCGAGGTGCTCCGGCTGCTCGCGGCCGGCGACCGCAACCGGGAGATCGCGAGCCGGCTGCGCATCTCCCCGCGGACGGCCGAGCACCACGTGCAGGCCATCTACGCCAAGATCGGTGGGTCGACCCGTGCCGCCGCGGCGGTGTTCGCGATGGAGAACGCCCTGCTGCACTGAGGCGCAGCGGGTGGCACCAGAGACGCGGTGGGCGGGCGGCCCCTGGACTCACCACTCGACGGCGTCGGTGGCCCCGTCGCTGATGGTCTCGTAGGTCCGATGGCTGCGCAGCAACAGGAACGGGTCACGCTCGAGCGCCCGCTCCCACAGGGCCTCCATCGCCATCGTCGCCGCCACGTCGCCGCGTTCCCACAGCTGTGCCGTCAGTTCGCTGTAGACCCACGGCCGCCCGGGGATGCTCAGCAGGTCGTCGAGGAGCTCCTCGAAGGCGATCGCGTCGGGGACGGTGTCGGTGGTCAGGAGGCGGTCGAGGACGGTGCGCGCCTCCACCTCGACGAGCCGTCCGGCGCGCAGCTCGGCCAGGACGTCCACGCCGCGTTCGAGCAGGCACTCGGTCACGGCATGGAGGCGTGTCGCGTCGGCGATGGCGACCACGGGATGGCCGGCGGCCAGCCCGGCGGCGAACGCGTCGGCGACCCACTCGGCCAGCACCCGCTCGTCGCGGTAGTAGAGGACGCGCTGCTGCTGCGCGGACGTGGTGGCGTGGACGGGATCCGCGGGCGTCGGGGCGGGCGGCTCGGCCGGCACGTCCGGGACCACGGCGAGTAGTGCCCGGAACTCGGGAGCCGTCAGCGGCCCGTGTGCCCCGTCGCCCTGCAACAGGTCGAAGCCGAGGTCGTCGAGGAGCAGCCGCTGGTCCGGCGTGGCGACCCCGGCGGCGACGACCTCCATGTCGTAGGCGTGCACGACCGTGCGGACCGCCTTGACGACGAACATGCCGGCGGGATCGAGCAGCGCGTCCACGAGCGACGGATCGAGCTTGCAGGCATCGACCGGCAGCTCACGCAGCTGGATCAGCGAGGCGTTGCAGGCCCCGAACCGGTCCAGCACGATCCGCGCGCCCGTGGCGGCGACGGCCTGGAGCGAGGCGCCCGCCAGTGGCACGTCGGCCACGACACGTTCGTCGAACTCCAGCCACACGTCCTCGGGTCGCACCCCGAACCGTCGGCAGGCACCGGTGACCGCGCGGACGAGCGGTGTCGGGTCCGCGACGAGGCCGCCCGGCACGTCGACCGCGACGAACATGCCCGTCGGCCAGCGGGACCGCTCGGCGATGGCCTGCTCGACCATCCAGACGCCCAGTTCGGTGCTGGAGTCGGCGTGCGCCGCCGCTTCCAGCACGGCCTCGTGCTCGAGCGTGGCCCCTGCCGGCGCGTCCCAGCGCAGGCGCACCTCGGCGCCCGCGACGGTGTCGGTCGACGGGATGACCAGTGGCTCGAACACCAGCCGGACCTGCGCGTCGTCCAGACCCTGACGGAGCGCCTCCGTCGCCTGTCTCGGGTCGGTCACGAGGCCGCGGCCGAGGCGGCCGCCCCCGGTCGGCACGACGGCGGCCAGCGTCCGCGCCCGCACCTGCGGGCGTGCCGGCAGGTGCGGTCGACCGTCCGGGCCGGGGGCGACTTCGGCCAGCGGGGTCGACGCGGCCCGGGCCGCCGCGACGGTCACCAGCGCCGGGACGACGGTCAGCAGGCCGGCCACGACGGCGACGACCTCGTGCGTCCAGAGGTCACGCAGTCCGTACGCGACCATGGCGGCGTCGTGGGAGCCGACCCACAGGGCGACGAGGTGGCCGAGCACCGCCGTGCCGGCCAGGAGCCACACCACGTCCGGTGCCAGGGGGTCGTCGAGTCGTCGCGTGTGCTCGGGGGAGCGGAGGCGCTGACGGACGTCCACGGGGGTTCTCTCCTGCGGGAGCGGGCAGCCACGGCGAACGACCACCGAGGACGTCCGACGTCCGAGGTCGAACCGCGACCACGTCCGACATGGTCGCTGCGAGCGCGCTCCCCCCCGAGAGCTCACCTCGATGCACGTGGTGCAGCGTCGGCCCGGTGGTGAGCCGTGGGTCGCCGGGGAGTGTCGCGGCAGGGGCGCGCATGCGCGCGATCCGCTTGCGCCATCTTGGTGGTGGCACGAACATGTCAGTCGCGCGACGGGGTCGCCGGAGGCACCTGGCCGCCGAGAGGGCGATGTGAACGCACGCGCAGGGACGGCGAGGACGACGGTGGTCCTGGTCGACGACCACCAGGTCTTCGCCCAGGCCCTGCGCGACACGCTCGTGCACCAGGGCATCGACGTCGTGGGTGTGGCGAACCGCCTGCGGCCGGTCCGCGGGCTCGTCGATCGCCTGCGCCCGCAGGTCGTCGTCATGGACGTCCGCCTGCCGGACGGCGACGGCACCCGCGCGACGGCCGAACTGACGCGTCGGTCGCCAGATACCCGGGTCCTGTTGCTGTCGGCCTCGAGCGGTCCGGAGCTGCTTGCGCAGGCCGTGGAATCCGGTGCGGCCGGGTTCCTGCCGAAGACGGCCAGCCTGCCCGAGGTGGTCGACGGCATCCGGCAGATCGCCGCCGGCCACGTGCTGTTCACCCCGATCGAACTGCGTTCGGCCACGACGGCGCTGCGGGATCGCGACGTGCGCTCGGCCGAGTTGACCGCCCGCGAGCGCGAGGTCCTGCAGTTGCTCGCGGAACCCTGCTCGACCGAGGAGATCGCCCGGCGGCTCGTGATCTCTCGGCACACGGTGCGCAACCACGTGCGCAACCTCATGGCGAAGCTGGGCGTACACACGAAGCTGGAGGCCGTCACGCTGGCGATCCGCAACGGATGGGTGGCGCCGGTCGACGGGGTGGACGGCCGGTCGGCCACAGCACCGCAACGGCTCGGGAACGGCCGGTAGGTGGCCGCCCGGGCCGGGTTCGACGACGGGGACGACATGGAGGCCGCAGCCGATCCGAGTCGCGGCGCCGTCCACGACGCGCGCAACGCCGCCCTGATCGGCCCACTCGTCGAGGCGGCGCCGATCGGCCTGGGCGTGGTCGACGACACCCTGCGGTTCCGTTACGTGAACGCGCACCTCGGGAAGCTGCACGACCGCCCCGCCGAGGTCCACGTGGGGCACCCCGTCGTCGACGTGTTGCCGGACCTGTGGCCGTCGATCGAGCCGCTGCTGCGACGCGCCCTCGACGGTGAGGTCCTGGTCGACGAACTCGTCACCGGTCCGTCACCGGCGGATGCCGCCGACGTCCGACACTGGCTGGCCAGCCTCTTCCCCCTGCGCCGGGGGACCGGCCGGCGGGCGGTCGGAGTCGTCGTGCGCGACGTCACGGCCCCGCACCGCGCCCAGGAGCGCCTCGGGCACAGCGAACGCCTCCTCGCGGAGGCCGAGCGTGTCGCCCGACTGGGCAGCTGGGAGTGGCTGGTCGAGCAGGACGTCGTGACCATGTCCGACGAGATGCGGCGCATCCTCGGCCACGACCCCGACGAACGGTTCGGCTACGGGACCCTGCTCGCCGGCATCCATCCCGACGACGTGGAGGGCTTCGCGGCGCTGGTCGACCATGCTCTGCGGGCCGGTGGTTCGTACGAGAGCCGTTACCGCTACCAGCGGCCCGACGGGCGCGTCCGCGTGCTCCACGAACGCGGTGAGTGCGTGGCGGACGACGGACGGGCCGTACGGATGCTCGGCACCGTGCAGGACGTCACCGAGGAGGTCGAGCGGCAGCGGGAGCGGGCCGAGTTGCTGCACCGCAGCGTCACCGCCGCCGACGACGAACGCCAGCGGCTGGCGGAACGGCTGCACGACGACGTCGTCCAGGTGCTGGCCGCCACGGACCTGCGTCTGCAGCTGCTGGGCCAGCAGGCGGACGTCGGCGTCGAGCACGTCCGGCGCCTGGTCGCGGAGGCGGTCGACGCCCTCCGCCGCACGATCCTGGAGCTGGCGAGTGCGGACGTCGTTGACGGCGGGCTGGCATCCGCCGTGTCGGCGTACGCACACCGGCTGCTGGAGGTCGACGGGATCGCGGTCGACGTCGCGGTCGACGGCGTCGACGACCTCCCGGACGACGTCGCGCTCACGGCCTACCGGATCACCCAGGAGGCGCTCGCGAACGTCCGTCGGCACGCGCACGCCCGGCACGTGCGCGTCGAGGTGCGCCGGGAGGGCGACGCCCTGCGCGGCGAGGTCGTCGACGACGGCCGCGGACTGCCGGACGGCTCGCTCGAGTCGCCGGGGCACCTCGGCCTGCGACTCATGCGCGAGCGCGCCGAGGTCCTGGGCGGCCACGCGAGCGTGACCCGGGCCCAGCCGCGGGGTACCCGGGTCAGCTGGGACCTGCCGGCCTGACACGCGGCGGCACAGGCCCGTCACAGGTCGGTGACAGGCCCTCCGCGCACGGTGGTGGTGATGACGGCGCGAGCGACGCGCCGCACCGCCGGTCCGGCGGCCCACCACCTCGACGGAGAACCTTCCATGGGCACGACACGACACCCGGTCGACACCACGTCCGCTCGCGCCAGCGGCGACCCCACGGACGCTGCCGGCACGCCACCCGAGCACCGGCCGCCGAGCCCGCAGCAGCACGCCCTGCCGCTGTCGATCCTGCTGCATCTGCTGCCGGGCGCGGCCCTGACCGTCTTCATCGTCCTCGCCGCGCCCGTGGTGCGGGCGGCGGGCTTCCCGTCCGTGTTCGCGCTGTTCGTCGGCATCCCGCTGGTCATCGTCCCGATCGAGCTCGGCATCCTGCTGCTCCACGCCAGGCGGGCGACGGGCTCCTTCTCGTTGCGCGCCACCGTCGTCTACCGCGAGCGAATGGCCACCCGCCGCCTGGTGCCGATGGTGCTCGGACTGTTCGCCTGGTTCACCGTGCTGCTGGCGCTGGCGACCGCCGTGCTGGACGAATGGATCGCCGCCCGGTTCTTCACCTGGGTGCCCGACGCCATCCTGCAGTTCTCGGCCGTGCAGGAGGCCGGCGAGTCGGCCCCTGCCGCGGCCACGCTCGTCATGATCGTCGTCGCGTTCGTGTTCAACGGCGTCGTCGGTCCGGTGACCGAGGAGCTGTACTTCCGTGGCTACCTGCTGCCGCGCATCGACCGGTACGGGCGGTGGGCGCCGGTGCTCAACACGGTGCTGTTCTCGCTCTACCACTTCTGGACGCCGTGGCAGAACCTGACCCGGATCGTGGGTTTCCTCCCGCTGACGTGGGTGGCGTGGCGCCGCCGTAGCACGCAGGTCGCCATGGCCGCGCACGTGACCATCAACCTCGTCTTCCTGCTGGGCCTGCTCGCCCTCGTGGCCGGCGGTTCCTGACCGTGCTGCCACGGGGTGGCGACGCGCCGGGGCGTCGTCGGTAGCATCCGGTCGGCGGGGCAGCAGGCGGCCGGACCGGGGCAGGCGTTCCGGCCCTCGACGGGAACAGCGCCATGGTGCAGATCCGCCTCCTCGGTCGCCCCGGTGCGGAGGTCGACGGGGTGACGGTGGCCGTCGCCGGGCGGCAACCGGCCCTGCTGGCGGCCCTCGCCATCGACGCCCGGCGGGTGGTCTCCGCGTCGCGGCTGGTGGAGGTCGTCTGGGGCACGCGCCTGCCGGGCGACCCTGCCAACGCCCTGCAGCAGCGCGTCTCCAGCCTGCGCAAGCTGCTGGACCCGCACCGGACCGGCCGGGTCCTGCGGGCGGCAGACGGCGGGTACGTCCTACAGGTCGAGGACGAGCAGGTCGACGCCCGCCGCTTCGAGGCACGACTGGCCGAGGCCTCCCGGGCGCTGGCCGCCGGAGACGCCGCGGCGGCGGAGGTCGCCTACGCCGAGGCGCTGGCGCTGTGGCAGGGGCCGGCGCTGGACGGCTGCGCCGAGGAACCGTGGGCCGTCGCCGAGACCGCGCGCCTCACCGAGCTGTACCTGAGCGCCGAGGAGGAGCGCACGGACGCCGCCTTCGCCACGGGTCGCGGCGCCGAGCTCGTCGCCGGACTCCGCGACCAGGTCGCGGCACAGCCCCTGCGCGAGCGTCGCCGCGGCCAGTTGATGCTCGCGCTGTACCGGGCCGGCCGGCAGGCCGACGCGCTGGCCGTGCACGAGGCGACGCGCCAGCTGCTGGCCGAGGAGCTCGGCGTCGACCCCGGCCCGCACCTGCAGGCGCTGCACCAGCAGATCCTCCGGCAGGACGCCGTCCTGCTGGCGCGTGGGCCCGACGTGGCCGGCGGGCAACCGGCGGCACCCGCCCGGCCGAGCCGTGACGGCAACCTGCCCGCGGCCACCAGCGACGTCGTCGGGCGCGACGACGCGGTGGAAGGGGTCGGACGGCTGCTCGAACACGCGCGACTGGTCACGCTGACCGGCCCGGGCGGGGCCGGCAAGACCACGCTGGCCCTGGCGGCCGCGCGTCGTCACACCCGCCCGTCCCACGGCACGTGGCTGGTGGAGCTCGCGCCCGTCACCGAGGGCGCGGCGCTGCCGTCCATCGTCGCGACGGCGCTCGACCTCGGCGGCGGTGGGCTGGCCGGCAACCTCGACGTCGAGGCCCTGACGGCGGCCGTGGCCGGCCAGCGGCGGCTGGTGGTGCTGGACAACTGCGAACACCTGCTCGACGAGGTCGCCGACGTCGTGGCACGGCTCCTGGCCGCCGCCCCCGACGTCCGCGTGCTGGCCACCAGCCGCGCGCCGCTGGGCGTGCCCGGGGAGGTGGTGTGGTCCGTCCCGCCGCTCGCGCTGCCTGCAGCGGATGCCGACCCGACGACCGTGGCCGCCACCGCGGCCGTCGAACTGTTCGTGCAGCGGGTCCGGGCACACACGCCCACGTACGCACTCCGGGACGCCGACACGCCGGCGGTCGCGGACCTGGTCCGTCGGCTCGACGGGTTGCCGCTGGCGATCGAGCTCGCGGCGGCACGGCTGCGCGTGTTGTCGCTGCCCGAAGTTCTCGACGGCCTCCAGGACCGTTTCCGCCTGCTGGCCGCCCGCGGCGACCGGCTGCCGTCGCGGCAGCGCAGCCTGCGCGGCGCCCTCGACTGGAGCTGGGAGCTGCTCGACCAGCCGACCCGCCAGGCGTGGGCGGTGCTGGCGCTGCCGGCCGGGGACGTCGACCGCACGTTCGCGACCGAACTGCTGGACGCCGCGGGTGTCCCGGGCGATCCCGTGGACCTGCTGGCCGACCTCGTCGACCGGTCCCTCCTGGTCGCCGAGACGCAGGGCGCGAGGGCGCGGTACCGGATGCTCGACTCGGTCCGTGCCTATGGCCGCGAACGCGTTGACGAGGTGGCCCCCGCCGCCCGTGCCGCTCACGCCGACGCCGTCGAGCGACGCCTGGCCGCGGCGCACGCGGGCCTCGACGACGGTCGGTTCGGCGTGGACGTCGCCGCACTGTTGACGTGGCTCGACGAGGCACGCACGGTGCTGGCGTGGGCCCACCGCGACGGCGATCGCCGGCGGCTGCAGCGCGTCGCCGGCCGGTGCGGGTGGGCATGGTTCCTGCGCGGCGAGGCACGGGAGGGGGTCCGGTGGCTGGACCGGGGGCTGGGCGATCCGGCGCAGCTGGATCCGGCCGACGTCGACCCGCACGCCGTCGCGTGGGCGGGCGCGTTGCGTGTCGTCGGTCTGCCTGATCCCGCCGCCACCGCGTGGGCCGACCTGGCCGTCGCGGTGGCGCCGACACGGACCGCCCGGCTCGTCGCGACCGTGTTCCGGGCGATCGGCCACGCGCGGGCCGGGCGCCTGCGCGAGGCGTTCGACGACCTCGAGGCGCAACGGCCGCTCGCCGACGAGCTCGGCGGCTGGCCGGCCGGCTTCCGGCACCTGATCCGGGCCCAGCTCGGACGGATGGCCGGGCGGGCGGTCGAGGTCACCGACGACGCCCGCGCCGCCCTCGAGCTGCTGACCGCGGCCGGCGTCGACTGGGCGCGCGCGTACGCGATCGACCTGGTGGTCGACGACCTGCTCGAACGCGGCGAGACGCGACCGGCCGCCGAGCTGGCCGCGGACGGGCTCGCGTTGTGCCGGCGGCTCGGCTACCCGCAGCTCGAGGCCCGCCTGCGGGTCCAGCTCGGCACGACCCTGGCCGAGCTCGGCGAGCTGTCCGAGGCCCGCGAGCACCTCGAACGTGCGGTGACGGACACGGCACGGGCGGGCCGGGACCTGGGGCTCGGCCACGCCCGGCTGCGCGCCGGGGAGGTGGCGCGCCGGGCGGGCGACCCCGCCGCCGCGGACGCGCACCTGCAGGCGGCGTCGGCCGTCTTCGAGGAGCTCGGTGACGACCTCGGCACGGCCCTGACGCACGCCGAGCTCGCCCTGCTCCAGGCCGGCGACGGCGACCGCGCCGCGGCGCAGCGGCATGCCCGCGCGGCCGTGGCCGCGGCCGCCCGGGTGTCGGACCCCCGCGTGCTGGCCCACGCCGAGGCCAGCCTCGCCGCCGCCGACGGCGAGCCCGCGACACCGGTCCCATGAGCGCCGGCGGCCTGCGCCTGGGCGACCGCGCCGGTCGGCTGGCACTCGTCGCCACGGTCGCCGGCTCGGCCGTCGTGCTCCTGAACGCCACCGTGGTCAACGTGGCGCTGCCGACCCTGGGTCGCGCCTTCGACGCCGAGCTGACGCAGCTGCAGTGGGTACTCAACGCCTACCTCGTCACGCTGTCCGCGCTGCTGCTCCTGGGTGGGGTGCTCGGCGACCGGTACGGGCGCCGGCGCGCCTACGTGATCGGCCTGGTCGCCTACGCCGCCGCCAGCGCACTGTGTGCGTTGGCGCCCTCGCTCGCGTGGCTGATCGCGGCTCGCGCGCTGCAGGGGGTCGCCGGCGCCCTCGTCACGCCCGGCTCGCTCGCGATCCTGCAGGCCGGGTTCGCGCCCGAGGACTTGCCGGTCGCCATCGGGTACTGGTCCGCGTTCGGCGGCATCGGCGCGGCCGTCGGACCGGTCGTCGGTGGCTGGCTCGTCGACGCGGTGGGCTGGCCGGCGGTGTTCTGGCTGGAGGTGCCGCTCGCCCTCGGTGCGGCCCTGCTGGCGGCCCGCACGGTCCCCGAGTCGTTCGACCCGGCCGCGCGGAGACGTCCGCTCGACGTCGCCGGCGCCCTGACCGTGACATTGGCACTGGCAGCCGGGTCGTTCGCGCTCCTGCGCGCGGGCGACGGGGTCGACGCACCGGTCTGGTTCGGGCTCGCCGTCGCCGTGGCTGCCCTCGCCGCGCTGCACCCCATCGAGCACCGCGCCGCCGCACCGGTCCTGCCGCCGTCGCTGTTGCGTCACCCGACGTTCCTGGCCGCGAACGGGGTGACGCTGGTGGTCTACGCGGCGCTCGGCGGGGTCTTCTTCCTGCTCGTCATCCACCTGCAGACGGTGCTGGGCTACACGGCGTTGCAGGCGGGCGCGGCGTCGCTGCCCATCACGCTGCTGCTGCTCGTGCTGTCCGGCCGGGCCGGTGCCCTCGCCCAGCGCGTCGGCCCGCGGGGTCCCCTCGCCGTCGGTTCGCTCGTGCTGGCGGCGGGCACGGTCGTGCTCGGCGGGATCGAGGCGGGCGACACGTACGCCCGCGGGGTGCTGCCGGGGGTGGTGGTGTTCGGCCTCGGGCTCGTGCTGATCGTCGCACCGGTCACGGCCACCGCGCTGGCGGCCGCGCCGGACCGGCAGGCGGGTGTCGCGAGCGCCGTCAACAACGCCGTCGCCCGCACCGCCCAGTTGCTGGCGGTCGCCGTGCTCCCGCTGGTGGCCGGCCTGTCCGGCGACGCGTACGCCGACCCGGCGGCCATGTCGACGGCCTTCCCGGTCGCGATGCGCGTCGCTGCGGCACTGGGGGTGCTGGGCGCGGGCGTGGCCTGGATGTTCGTTCGCCACGACGTGCTCACCCCCGCGGTCGGTGGCGAGGCCGCCGAGCTCGAACCCTGCACGGCCTGCCCCCTGGACGGCCCGCCGGCCCTGCGTCCCGCGATGGGCGAGGAGGCGGCACGATGACGGCAGCGCCGCGACAGTGGTTCCACAGCGGGCTCGGCGACGGTGCCGCGGTGTGAGGAGCGTCCGCGAACCCGCGGCCGCCCGCCCCGTCCGAGGAGGAACCCCGTGCCCCGTCTGTTCGCCGCCCTCTACGACCACATCGGCGCCGGTTACGAGCGCACCGTGATGCGACCGCGCCGCCACGAGCTGCTGCGCGAGGCACACGGCACCGTCGTCGAACTCGGCGCCGGAACCGGCGCGAACCTCGATCTGTATCCCGACGACGTCGAGGTGCTGCTCACCGAGCCGGACCCACACATGCGCCGGCGGCTGCAGGCGCGGGCGGCGGACCACCGCGGCGTGCAGGTGCTGGACGCCGCGGCCGAGGCCCTGCCGCTCGACGACGCGACGGTCGACACGGTGGTCGCGACGCTGGTCCTCTGCAGCGTCGGCGACCCGTCGCGGGCACTGGCGGCGGTCCACCGGGTGCTGCGGCCGGGCGGTCGTCTGCTGTTCCTGGAGCACGTCCGCTCGCCCGAGCCGCGGATCGCCCGTTGGCAGGACCGCCTGGTCCCGGTCACCAGCCGCGTCGCCGGCAACTGCCACCCCAACCGCGACACGGTCGCCGCGGTCCGCGACGCCGGCTTCCGCATCAGCCACCTGGTCGAGCACGGCGGGGACGCGCTGACCGAACGCCTCCAACCCGTGGTGCAGGGCGTGGCGATCCGTACCTCGACGTCGCCAGCGTCGGGTCAGCCGGCGCCGGCCCGCGCCTGATCGAGCAGAGCCGCCAGCGTCGCGCGGCGGCCGTCCTCGGCCGCCTCCGCGAAGGCCGCGGCCCCCAGCGCCGTCTCGGCCCGAGCCCGAGCCCGCCGCGCGGTCGAATCCGGCCGCGCGTCCGCCGGGCGCAGGGCCGCGGCCGCACCGAGGCAGGCGGCGGCGGTGGCGGGCTGCCCGTCGCCGGCCAGGGTCGCCGCCAGTGCCTCGAGCCCCTGGCCCAGGAGCCAGCGGGCCGCACCGGCGCTGGTTTGCACGTCGGTCCCCGGTGGTAGCGAGTCGACGACGGCGGCCAGCGCGTCGAGGTGCCACCGGCGGGCCTCGGCGAACCGGCCGCCCAGTTCGGCGACGATGCCGAGCTGGTGTCGCTGGGCCACCGCCGACATCCCGAGGTCCAGCGACGCGAACCAGTCCAGCACCCGCTGGTGCAGGACCCGTGCCTCGTCGAGGTCACCGGCCGCGGCCGCGATCACCCCGGCCGCCTGGTCGGCGTGCCGGGCCACCAGGGTCGAGCCGAGGTCGTCGCCGAGCCGGCGTGCGCGGGCCACCGCCTCGCGGGCGCCGGCCAGATCGCCGGTCTCGACCAGTGCCAGCGCCAGCCGGGTCGCCAGCACCGCCTCGAGGTCCCGGAGCCGCAGCTCGGCCGCCAGCCGCAGCCCCTCGTCGGCGCCGGCGACCGCCTCGCCGAACCAGCCCGCCCACACGTCCAGCTGCGTGAGCGCGATGAGGGTCTGGACCTGCCCGAACCGGTCGCCCAGGGTCCGGAACCGCTCGCGGGCGGCCGTCATCCGCGTCCGGGCCGTGTCCAGGTCACCCAGCTGCAGGCAGCCCGTCGCCTCGACCAGTTCGACCGTGGCCAGCGCGAGCGCGTCGCCGGCCGACTGCGCCGCCACCCGTGCCGCGGCGAGATGCGCGTCGGCGGCCGTGACGTCGCCCACCTGCGTGGCTACGACGGCGCCGACGAGCTCGGCCAGCGCCCGGTCGTCGTCGCCGCCATGCCGGCGCAAGGTCTGGATCGCCGTGTCCAGCTCGTCGCGGCGCGTGTGGATCACCACGCGGTCCAGCGCGAGGTAGGTGCCCCACAGCGTGGCCAGGGCGCGGTCGCGCGCGTCGCCGTTGGCCGCCGCGAGCGCCAGCCAGCGCTCACCCTCGCGGCGGTGGCCGCTGAGATACCAGTACCAGCCCAGGCCGACCGCGACCGGGGTGATCCGTTCCACGCGGCCGGTCCCGGCCAGCCAGCGCAGGGCGGCACGCAGCTCGTCGAGCAGGTCGTCCAGCACCCGGGCGGCGCGCAACTGGTCGGCCGAGCGCAGCAGCGGAGCCGCCGCCAGGGCCCGGGTCGTGACGTGGGCGGCGTGCCGATCCGTCACGTGGTCCGCCTCCCCGGCGGTCACCAGCTGCTCGTGTCCGAACGCCCGCAGGGTCTCCAGCAGTCGGTAGCGGGGCGGGTCGGCATCGGGGCTCGCGACGACCAGCGACTTGTCGACGAGCCGGGTGAGCACGTCCAGGACGTCCGAGGTGGCCAACGCGTCCTCGCCGGTCGGGGTCGCGCCGTCGGAGCAGACCTCCTCGGCGTCGGCCAGCGTGACGTCGCCCGCGAACACGGCCAGCCGTCGCAGCAGCCGGCGCTCGTGCGTGTCGAGCAGGTCCCAGCTCCACTCGACGACGGCGCGGAGGGTCCGCTGCCGCGGCTGGGCGGTGCGGTCCCCGGCGGTCAGGAGCCGGAACCGGTCGTCCAGCCGTTCGGCGAGGTCGGCGATCCCGATCGTGCGCAGCCGCGCGGCCGCCAGCTCGAGTGCCAGCGGGATGCCGTCCAGCCGTCGGCACACCTCGCCGACCGCGGCGGCGTTGTCCGCCGTCAGGGCGAAGTCGGGTCGCACGCGGCTCGCGCGGTCCAGGAACAGCCGGACCGCCTCGACGTCGCCCACCTCCTGCGGGCCGCTCGCCTCCGGCGCCGGGGTGCGCAGCGACGCGACCGACCAGACCGCCTCCCCGGCGATGCCCAACGTCTCCCGGCTCGTGCACAGCAGGCGTGCCCGGCCGCCGGCGGACAGGACGTCCTGCGCGAACACGGCGACGCCGTCGACGACCTGCTCGCAGTTGTCGAGGACCAGCAGGGTCGGCCGCTGCCGCGTCGCCGCCACCACCCGGGCGGCGTCGTCGCCGGCGCCGGCACCCGCCGGCGAACCGGTGGTGGTCAGCCCGAGCGTCGAGGCGACCACCTCGGCGACCTGGGACGGGTCGGTGATGGTGGAGAGGTCGACGAACCAGGCGCCGCCGGGCAGCTCGCCGGCGCCCAGGACCCGCGTCGCCAACTCCAGCGCCAGCCGGGTCTTCCCGACCCCGCCGGGGCCGACCAGCGTCAACAGCGGACCGCCGTCGAACAGGTCCGCCACCCGGGGCAGTTCCTCCTCGCGCCCGACGAAGGTGGAGATCGGCCGCCGCAGGTTGCCGGCCGTCGCGCTCGGGCCGGTGCCGACGTCGGGCGGCGTCGGGGGCGCGACGCCCGCCGCGGGTGCCGCCACCGGGGGGTCGGGGTCCTGCTGGCGCAGCACGGCCTCGTAACGCTGCTGCAGCTCCGGGCCCGGGTCCAGGCCCAGCTCGTCGGCCAGGACCCGGCGGGCGTCGGCGAACACGGCCAGCGCGTCGGCCTGGCGGCCCGACCGGTACAGGGCCAGCATCAGCTGGGCGCGCAGACCTTCCCGCAGCGGGTGCTCGCGTACGAGGCGTTCGAGCTCCGGGACGAGCTGGGCGTGCGCACCGCGGCGCAGCAGCACCTCGACGCGGGTCTCCATGGCGGCCAGGCGGACTTCGGCGAGCCGGCCGATCTCCGGGTCGGCGAACGCGTGGCCGGCGAACTCCTCCAGGGCCTCGCCACGCCACTCGGCCAGTGCGGCGTCGAGGTGCGTCTGCGCCTCGTCCAGCCGCCCCGCGGCCAGCGCCCGCCGGCCCGCAGACAGACGCCGTTCGACGCGGGCGGCGTCGTGGTCGGCGGGCTCCAGCAGCAGTGCGTAGCCGGGCGGGCGTGACACCAGCACGTCGTGGCCGGCCGGACCGAGCGCCCGTCGCAGCCCGGCGACCTGCGACTGCAGGGCGTTGCGGGGGTTGGCCGGCAGCGCCCGCGGCCACAGCAGCTCGATCAGCTGGTCGGCGGCGACCACCTCACCGGCACGGACGAGCAGCGCCGCCAGCAGCAGGCGCTGTTTGGCTCCGGGGAGGTCGACGGGCCGACCGGCCACGCGCACCTCGAGCGGTCCCAGTACGCGGAAGTCCACGGCCCCGACGCTACTCGCTCGCTCCCGCGCACGAGCCGGAACGCGGTGGCAGCAGTGGCACGACAGCGCCGTGACAGCGCGGCCCGCGAGGGTGACGCCCGACGCCACAACCGACGACACGAAAGGATGGTGATCGAGATGGAGACGGTCGACCGCGACACCCTGCGCGACCTGCTCGCCGCGGACACCGGCACGCGCGTGGTCATGGCCATGGGGCCGCGCCGCTTCGCACAGGCCCACATCCCCGGCTCGGAGACGTTCGAGGACCTCGACGCGGCCCTCGACGCGCTGCAGCGGGACGAGGACATCGTCCTGTACTGCTCCGGCCCCGACTGCACGGCCAGCCGCTGGGCCCACCGGGTGCTGCAGAGCCGCGGCTACACCTCGGTGCGCCGGTACCCGGGCGGGCTCGCCGACTGGGACGCGGCCGGGCTGCCGCTGGCCTCCGACGACCAGCGCCGGGAGGTGGCGGCATGACGGGCACCCACCTGCTGCGCACCGCACCGGCCGTCGCCGTCCCACTGGTCACCGCGGCGCTGCTCGCCTGGCACCCGCGCGACCCCGAACTCGCCGTCGCGCTCGCCGACATCCCCGTGCGATGGGCCGCCATCCACCTCTGGCTGCTGCTGGCCATGCCGCTGCTCGCCCTGTTGCTGCGGGACGTGCTGCGCGGGATCGACGGGCGCGCCGCCGCCGCGGCACGCACCCTGGCGGTCCCCGCG
This sequence comes from Egicoccus sp. AB-alg2, assembly GCF_041821065.1. Classification (NCBI taxonomy): domain Bacteria; kingdom Bacillati; phylum Actinomycetota; class Nitriliruptoria; order Egicoccales; family Egicoccaceae; genus Egicoccus; species Egicoccus sp. AB-alg2. The sequence continues at coordinate 381,679 of NZ_JBGUAX010000003.1, forward strand.
GCGGCGCTCTACGCCGCGTTCGACGCGCTGGTCGGGTTGGCCACCGGACTCCTCGCCCGGCAGGCGGCGGCCCTGCCGCCAGCCCAGCGGGCCGGTGCGCAGGCGCTGGTGCAGTGGTGGTGGGAGGTCCCCGCGGTGGTCGGCTGGCTGTCGGCCGCCGCCGTGGCCTCGTGGGCCATCGCGGTGGCGGCCGCGGCGATCGCCGCGCACCGTGCCGGACGGGGTCCGCTGGTCGCCTACGCGCTGCTGGCCTGCGCGGTGCTGTTCGCAGCCGGACACCCGGGCCTGACCGGCGCGGTGGCGATGACGGCGTTCGCCGTGGCCGTCGCCGCGGCTCGTGCGGGGATCGGCAGTCGCGTCCCGCAGGTCGAGGCGGCGCGGCCGTGAACGCGCCCGTGATCGGCGGCCCCGAGCTGCGGCGCCGACTGGCCGCCGGCGAGCGCCTCTGGCTGGTGCACGCCGCTGGCCCGGTCAGCTTCCGGTCCGCCCACCTGCCCGGCGCCGTCGCCTTCCCGGACGACCGGCACCTGGAGCGGATGCTGCGCCGCGACGACCACGTGGTCGTCTACGGGGAGTCCCACGACGACCTGCGCAGTCGCGAACTCGCGGCCGGTCTGCATGCCCGTGGCTACCGGCACGCCCGGTGGTACGCCGGCGGGCTCACGGAGTGGCGGGCGAGCGGGGCACCCGTGGAGGGCGGCGGTGCGCGCCCGCCATCCCGGCCGTGAGGTCCCGGCCGGGGCTCACGCAGGTGCGCGCAGCATCGGCCACAGCGGTGGCGAGTCCAGCACCCGCACCTCGCCGAGGACCCGGAACCCGTGGCGCTCGTAGAGGGCCCGGTTGCGCGGCGACGACGCCTCGAGGTAGGCCGGCAGCCCGTCGCGGTCGCAACGTCGTGCGCCCTGGCGCAGCAGGGCCGAGCCGTGCCCGTGGCCCTGGTGGCTGGGGTCGACCCCGATGAGCGGCAGGTACCAGTGCACGTCGGTCGGGTGGAGCTCCGCGAGCGCCGTCAGCAACGCGAAGAGCCGCTCCCGGCGCTCCGGCGCCAGGATCTGCTCGACGAGGTCGGCGACCGCTTCGTCCGGTAGTTCCGTGTCGGGCGGGATCCACAGGGCCACGCCGGCGTCGTTCGCGGACCGGTCGGCGGTGCCGGCATCGCACGCCGTCCTCCCCATCAGTTCGGCGAGGGCCCGGAAGCCGGCGAGATAGTCGTCGGCCTCCGGCCACAGCCACCGCATGACCGGGTCGGTGGCGAAGGCGACGACCAGGGTCGCGCCGGCCTCCTGCGGGGTCGGGGGCGAGGTCGCCGGCCGGGCCGGCAGGGTGCTGGGTGCGGACACGGTCGGCGCCGTCATCGTGGTCTCCTCGTAGCGCGGGGTGTCACCGCCCGACGCTACGGAGACCGCGGTCGCCCGACCTGCGTGCTGGCACGCGTCCGACTACGCAGATCCGTCGCCGTTCGGTCAGCCCCGACCGAAGCGCCGCAGCCGCAGCGAGTTGGTGACCACGGACACGCTGGAGAACGCCATCGCGGCACCCGCGATCATCGGATCGAGCAAGCCGAGGGCCGCGACCGGGATGGCCGCGGTGTTGTAGGCGAACGCCCAGAACAGGTTCTGGCGGATCGTCCGGTGGGTGCGCCGGGACAGCTCGATGGCGCTCGCCACGCCGGCGAGGTCGCCGCGCATGAGGGTGAGGTCGCTGGACTCGATCGCGACGTCGGTGCCGGTGCCGATGGCGATGCCGAGGTCCGCCTGCACCAGCGCCGGTGCGTCGTTGACCCCGTCGCCGACCATGGCGACCACGTGCCCGCCGGCCTGCAGACGCTCGACCTCGGCCTGCTTGTCCTCGGGCAGCACCTCGGCCAGCACCCGGTCGATGCCGACCTGGTCGGCGATGGCCTGCGCGGTGCGCTGGTTGTCACCGGTGATCATGGCCACCCGCAGCCCCAGGCCGTGGAGCCGCGCGACCGCTTCGGCGGCGCCGTCCTTCAACGTGTCGGCGACCGCCAGCACACCACGGACCTCGCCGTCCCAGCCGGCGAACACGGCGGTGCGGCCCCGTGCCTCCAGCCCGGACGCGACCTCCTCGAGGTGTCCGGGCAGCACGAGCCCGGCCTCGGCCATCAGCTTGCGGCGGCCGACGGCGACCTCGACGGCGTCGACGACGCCGCGCACGCCCTGTCCGGCCACGCTGGCGAACCCGTGCGCCGCGGGCAGGGCGTCGTCGAGCCGGGCCCGTGCGCCGGCGGCGATGGCCTGACCGACGGGGTGCTCGGAGTCGGCCTCGACCGCACCAGCGGACCGGAGCAGGGTCGGCTCGTCGGTGGCGGCCGTCACCACGTCGGTGAGCGCCATCTCGCCCTTCGTGAGCGTGCCGGTCTTGTCGAACACGATCGTGTGGATCTCGTGCGTGCGCTCGAGCACGTCCATCGACTTGATCAGGATGCCCAGCTGGGCGCCCCGCCCGGTCCCGGTCATGGTCGCCATCGGCGTGGCCAGCCCGAGCGCGCACGGGCAGGCGATGATCAGCACCGCGACGGCCGCGAGCATCGCCTGCCCCGCGTCACCGCCGACCAGCGACCAGGCCGCGAACGTCAGCAGCGCGATCACGATCACGGTGGGCACGAACACGCCCGAGACCCGGTCGGCCAGGCGCTGCAGATCCGACTTGCCGGCCTGGGCGTCCTCCACCAGCCGCACGATCTGGGCCAGTGCGGTGTCGGCCCCGACCGCCGTCGCCCGGATCGTCAGCGCCCCCGAGGTGTTGACCGTCGCGCCGGCCACCGTCGCGCCGACCGTCTTGTCGACCGGCACGGACTCGCCGGTCAGCATGGACTCGTCGACCGCCGAGCCGCCGTCGACGACCTCGCCGTCGACCGGGATCTTCTCGCCCGGGCGGACCTTCAGCAGGTCGCCGACCTGCACCTGCTCGACCGGCACGAGGTGCTCGACCCCGTCGCGCAGGACCCGGGCCTCCTTGGCGCCCAGCTCCAGCAGCGATCGGATCGCGCGCCCGGCGTTGCCCTTCGCGCGGGCCTCGAGGTAGCGGCCCAGCACGATGAACGCGATGATCACGACCTGCGCCTCGTAGTACAGGTCGTGCCCGCCCGTGAACACCTCCCAGGTCGAGTACAGGTAGGCCGCCGAGGTGCCCATCGCGATGAGCGTGTCCATGTTGGCGCTGAGGTGGCGCGCCCGCCGGGCGGCCTCGCGCAGGAACGGCCAGCCGACGTGGAACTGGACCAGCGTCGCGACGACGGACTGCGCCGCCCGCATCCGCGGGTCCATCACCGCGAAGTCGTGGTAGAGCATCGTCGACAGCAGGAACAGCGCGGGCGCGGCCACCAGCGCCAGGCGCCGCCCCCACCCCCGCCGGTGCTCGGCTTCCGTGCGCTCCGCGCGAGCGGCCCGCTCGGCGGGCGTCGGGCCGGCCGCCACCGGGCGGCCCGCGCTGGCATCGGTGGCCTCGCCGGACGAGCTCGCCGGGTCCATGGCGGCCGTGCCCGACTCCACCGAGTAGCCGGCCGCCTCGATCACGCTCGGCCACGATGCCGGATCGGCGTCGGGCCCGGCCGTGACGGTGGCGACGCCGGTGGCGAAGTTCACCTGGGCGTCGACGACCCCGGGCTGCCTGGTCAGCGCCCGCTGCACGCGCGCGGAGCAGGATCCGCAGGTCATGCCGTCCACCTGCAGCGTGTGCACCGACGGTGCGGCAGGGGACGCCGGCGCCGGCTCGGGGACCAGCAGCGTGTAGCCGGCCCGGATCACGGCCTCGCGCAACTGGTCGAGGTCGACGTCGTCGGCGACCCGCACCCGGGCGTTGCCGGTGGCGAAGTTCACCTCGACGTCGGCGACCCCGGGCTGCTTGGCCAGCGTGCGCTGGACCCGGGCGGCACACGAGCCGCAGGTCATGCCCTCGACGGGGAGGTCGAGACGGTTCGTCGAGGTGTCGGTCGACATGGGATTCGCTTCCGGTCGGTCAGGACTTGACGAGACGCTCGATGGCGCGGGTGGCTTCGGTCACCATCGCGCGGGCCTTGTCGACGTCGCCCTCGGCGGCGGCGTTGGCGACGCAGTGGCCGACGTGCTCGTCGAGGAGGCCGATGGCGACGTTCTGCAGGGCACCGTTGACCGCGGCGATCTGCTGCAGGACGTCGATGCAGTAGACGTCCTCGTCGATCATCCGTTGCAGGCCGCGGACCTGGCCCTCGATGCGGCGCAGGCGCGCCTGGTACTGCTCCTTGGTCATCGTGTAGCCGCGCAACGAGGTCTCCTGTCCCGGTGCCCACTACGGTACTGGGGTATGCCTTCAGGTGGCAGACGCCGGTGCGGTCGCCACCGGTGGCGCCAACTGCACGCGGCGCAGCAGCTGGGCGTTCAGCGCCACGATCACGGTCGAGGTGCTCATCAGCACCGCGCCCAGCGCCATCGGCAGGACGAACCCGATCGGCGCCAGCAGGCCGGCCGCCAGCGGGATGGCCGCGAGGTTGTAGCCGGCCGCCCACCACAGGTTCTGCACCATCTTGCGGTAGCTGGCCGCCGACAGCCGCCGCACGGCGACCACACCGCGCGGATCGTCCGACGCGAGCACGATCCCGGCCGATTCGATGGCGACGTCGGTGCCCGCCCCGATGGCGATGCCGACGTCGGCGCGGGCGAGCGCCGGCGCGTCGTTGACGCCGTCGCCGACCATCGCCACGGTCAGGCCGCGCGCCTGCAGTTCGGCCACCTTGGCGTCCTTGTCCTCCGGCAGCACCTCGGCGAAGACCTCGTCGATGTCGAGTTCCGCCGCCACCGCCTCGGCGACCGGCCGCGCGTCGCCGGTGATCATCACGACCGTGACCCCGGCGGCGTGCAGTTGCTCGACCGCCTGACGCGACACGTCGCGGACCTCGTCCTCCAGGGCGACCGCACCCACGACCTCGTCGTCGCGGACCACGTGCAGCACGGCGGCACCGCGCCGCGACCACGCCGCCGTCCGCGCCGTCAGCGACGCCGGGACCTCGAGGTGGCGCTCGCGCAGCAGCGCCGGCCCGCCGACGGCGACCTCGCCCCCGTCGACCGCGGCCGCGACACCGCGGCCCGTCATGGACCGGAACCCCGAGGAGGCCGGCAGCGCACCGACCTGCTCGCGGGCGTGGGCGTGGATCGCCCGGGCCAGTGGGTGCTCCGAGTCCGCTTCGACGGCACCGGCCAGCCGGAGCACCTCGTCGGGCGTCGCCGTGCCGGCGGCCGCGACACCGGTGACGACGTGCTCGCCGCGGGTCAGCGTGCCGGTCTTGTCGAACAGCACGGCGTCGACCGTCCGCATCCGCTCGAGCGCGAGCCGGTCCTTGACGAGGATGCCCGACCGGGCCGACTTGGCGGTCGAGATGGCGGTCACGAGCGGGATCGCCAGCCCGAGCGCGTGCGGACAGGCGATCACCAGGACCGTCACGGTCCGGTCGAGCGCGAAGGCCGGTTGGCCGAGCAGGAGCCACACGACCGCGGTGACGGCGCCCGCGGCCAGGGCGACGTAGAAGAGCAGCGCCGCCGCGCGGTCGGCGAGGACCTGCGTCCGCGACCGCGACGCCTGCGCCTCGGTCACCATCCGCTGGATGCCGGCGAGCGCGGTCTGCTCACCGGTTGCGGTCACGCGCACACGCAGGCTCGCGTCGGCGACCACCGTGCCGGCGACGACACGGTCGCCGGGACGGCGGGTGACCGGCGTCGACTCGCCGGTGATCATCGACTCGTCGACGTCCGCGGTGCCCGCGACCACCTCGCCGTCGGCGGGCGTGCGCGCCCCGGGCCGTACCAGGACGAGGTCGCCGACGGCCAGGTCGCCGACCCGGACGTGCTCGACCTCGCCGTCCTCGCGGACGCGCTCGGCGTCGTCGGGCAGCAGCTCGGCCAGCGCCGCGAGCGCGCCGCGTGCCTGTCCGATGGCCCGCATCTCGATCCAGTGGCCAAGCAGCATGATCGCGATCAGCAGGGCCAGTTCCCACCACACCTCCTGCGAGAACCAGCCGAGCGAGGTGGCCATGGAGGCGAGGTAGGCCACCGTGATCGCCGTGGCGATCAGCAGCATCATGCCGGGCGTGCGGGCGCGAGCCTCCTGCAGGCCGCCGGTCAGGAACGGCCAGCCGCCGTAGAAGAACACCACCGAGCCCAGCACGGGCCCGATCCAGGCCGCGCCGGGGATCGCCGGCGCCTGGTAGCCGAGCAGGTCCTGGACGTGGTGGGACCAGACGACGACCGGGATCGTGAGCACCAGCGTGAGCCAGAACCGGTCACGGAAGCTGGCGGCGTGGTCGCCGTGGTCGTGGTGGACCCCGTGACCCGCACGCCCCTCGTGTCCCTCGTGGCCGCGCTCGCCGGCGGCGGCAGGGCGCGCCGCGTCGTCGGCCGCTTCGTCGTGGTGGACGTGCCGCACGGGCGCGGGTTCCGACGTGTGGCCGTGGCGCTGCATCGTCCTCGCCTCCGATCGAGGCCAGATACTCGTAGGGGGTATCCGGCCGTGCCCGCCACCATACCCCCGTAGGGTATTCCGTCAAGTGGCGGGTCGATCGGTCGCTGCCGGGCCGTCGGCGGGCGTCTACGGTGCCGGGCGCGGCGTCCACGCCGACGACGTCGCATCGGGAGACGACGACGTCGAGGAGCGAGGACGTGCCCAGCAGCGACGCCACCGTGACGGTCGAGGGCCTGACGGTCGACCGGGTCCTGTACGACTTCGTCGAGGACGCGCTGCTGCCGGGCAGCGGTGCGGACACCAGCCGGTTCTGGTCGGGGTTCGCCGAACTCGTGCGCGAGTTCACCCCGCGCAACCGCGACCTGCTCGCGGTCCGTGAGCAACTGCAGCAGGAGATCGACGCCTGGCACGTCAAGCACCGGGACGAACCGCACGACGCGGACGCCTACCGGGCCCTTCTCGAGGAGACCGGCTACCTGCGCCCGGAGCCGTCCGACGTCCGGATCCCTGCGGCCGCCGTGGACCCGGAGATCGGCGAGATCGCCGGGCCCCAACTGGTCGTCCCCGTCTCCAATCCCCGCTATGCCCTGAACGCCGTCAACGCGCGCTGGGGCTCGCTCTACGACGCGCTGTACGGCACGGACGCGCTGGGCGACCCGCCCCCGCCCGGACCGTACGACCCCGCGCGCGGCGCACGGGTCGTCGCCTGGGCGCGCGCCTTCCTCGACGACGTCGTGCCGCTGGAGGGTGCCGGCCACGGCGAGGTCACCGGCTACGAGGTGCGTGACGGTCGGCTGGTCGCCGCCACGCAGGACGGCGGGACCGCCGGCCTGCAGGACCCCGAGGCCTTCCTCGGCCACCTCGGGGAGGCGGCCGCGCCCGAGGGCATCCTGCTCGAGCACCACGGCCTGGGCATCCACCTCGTCGTCGACCGCGACCACCCGGTCGGCGCCGACGACCCGGCCGGCCTCGCCGACGTGAAGCTCGAGGCGGCCGTCACGGTCATCATGGACGCCGAGGACTCCGTCGCCGCCGTCGACGCCGTCGACAAGGTCGCGGTGTACGGCAACTGGCTCGGGCTGATGCGCGGCGACCTCACCACCCCCGTCGCCAAGGGCGATCGCAGCTTCGTCCGCCGGATCGAGCCAGACGTGGTCTGGACGGCCCCCGACGGTCAGCCGCTGCGCCGCCGACGCCGTGCCCTGCTGCTCGTGCGCAACGTCGGTCCGCTGATGACCACACCGGTCGTCCACGACGCCGACGGCCACGAGGTCTTCGAGGGCATCGTCGACGCCGTCTTCACGGTCCTGGCCGCCCGCCACGACCTCCAGCGCGCGCCCGAGGACCGCAACTCGGCCGTCGGCGCGGTCTACGTGGTCAAGCCCAAGCTGCACGGCCCCGACGAGGTCGCCTTCACCGTGGACCTGTTCGCCGCGGTCGAACGGCTGCTGGACCTGCCGGAGGGCACGATCCGGCTGGGGCTGATGGACGAGGAGCGGCGCACGTCGGTCAACCTCGCCGCCTGCATCCAGGCCGCCGGCGCCCGGCTCGCGTTCATCAACACCGGCTTCCTCGACCGCACCGGCGACGAGATCCACACCTCCATGGAGGCCGGGGCCATGGTCCGCAAGGCCGACATGAAGTCACAGCCGTGGCTGCAGGCCTACGAGGACCGAAACGTCGACATCGGTCTGGCCGCCGGCCTGCGCGGGCGGGCCCAGATCGGCAAGGGCATGTGGGCCGCGCCCGACCGCATGCACGCCATGCTCGAGGAGAAGATCGGCCACCCGCAGGCCGGGGCGAACTGTGCCTGGGTGCCCTCGCCGACGGCGGCGACCCTGCACGCGACCCACTACCACCGGGTCGACGTGCACGCCCGGCAGGCGGAACTGCTGGACCGGCCGATGGCGCCGCTCGACGATCTGCTGGCCATCCCGCTGGCGGACGGGCACGACTGGTCGGCCGAGGAGCGCCGGGCCGAGATCGACAACAACGTGCAGGGGATCCTCGGCTACGTCGTGCGCTGGATCGACCAGGGCGTCGGCTGCTCGAAGGTGCCGGACCTGTCGGGCACGGCGCTGATGGAGGACCGCGCCACGTGCCGGATCTCGTCCCAGCACGTCGCCAACTGGCTGCACCACGGCGTCGTGAACGAGGAGGAGGTGCTGGCCGCCTTCCGGCGGATGGCCGCCGTCGTCGACGAGCAGAACGCCGCCGACCCGCTGTACCGGCCGATGGCGCCCGACTTCGACGGGCCGGCGTTCGCGGCCGCGGTCGAACTCGTCCTCGCCGGGCGTGAGCAGCCCTCCGGCTACACCGAGCCGATCCTTCACCGCCGGCGGGCCGAGGCCAAGGCACGCTTCTGGGGGACCGGCGCCTGACCGCCCGTCTTCGGAGCCGCCGGTCGCGTCCGGAACGTCACGATCAGCACCACCGCCACCGCGATCACCGCGCCGGCCAGCAGGGTCTGGCCGGACAGGCGCTCGCCCAGGATCGCCCAGCCGAGTGCCACCGCCACGATCGGGTTGACGTAGGCGTAGGTCGCGACCGTCGCCGTCGGCAGGGTCCGCAGCGCGTAGCCGTAGGCGGAGAAGGCCACGATCGAACCGGCGCCGACGAGCCAGGCCAATGCCGCCAGGGACGCGGCGGAGACCTCGCCGACGCGCACGTCGGCCGGCTCACCGGTGGCGGCGCCCAACAGCAGTAGGACGACCCCGGCGACCAGCATCTGCATGGCGGTGCCCTGCAGGGGCTCCGGCGGCAGGGGTGCGGTGCGGGCCCGCAGCGAGCCGATCGCCCAGGACAGCGACCCGATCAGCACGATGCCGGCGCCGACGGCGTCGATCTCGCCGCCGACCCCCTCCCACGGGCGCACCAGCAGCAGGACGCCCGCGCTGCCCAGGACCAGGCCCGCGACCACCTGCCACCGCAGCCGGCCGCCGCCGGTCAGCCGGTCGAGCGCCACCATCCACAGCGGCACCGTGGCGACCAGCAGCGCTGCGATCCCGGACGGGATGGTCTGCTCCGCGAACGTGACCAGGCCGTTGCCGCCGACCAGCAGCAGCACGCCGACACCGGCCGCCGCCGCCCACTGGCGCCGGGTGGGCCGGGCGGCGGCCGGCCGCCGCCGCGCCAGCGGGTACAGCAACGTCCCGGCCAGCAGGAAGCGCACCCCGGCCATCGTGAACGGCGGCAGGGTCTCGATCGCCACCTTGATGCCGAGGTAGGTCGAGCCCCACAGCACGTAGACGGCCACCAGCGCCACCCACGGCAGCGCGCGACCCCGCGCCCGCGGCGGCGTCACCGGGCCCCTCGTGCGCCGACCAACGTGGCGGTGTCCACCACGTCGGCGAACTCGTCCTGCAGGCTGGCGGCGCTGACCCGCCGGATCGTCTCCGCGGGGATGATCGCGCCGTCCAGGTCACGGCGGTCGTAGGTGACGGTCGCGTCCAGGACGAACTGCACCTCGTAGCCGAGGTTGCCGGCCATGCGCGCGGTCGTCTCGCAGCAGTGGTTGGTGGTGAACCCGCAGATCGCGACGCGATCGACCCCGCGGGCGCGCAACCAGGCGTCCAGGTCGGGTTCGCCGTAGAAGCAGGAGTTCACCGACTTCACGACGAGCAGGTCCGGTTCGCCGTGGACGACCTCCAGGAAGGCGTTGCCCGGGGACGACGGGTGCAGCGGGGAGTCGGGGTGGACCGAGTCGTGACGCACGAAGACGATCGGCTCGCCATGCCGCCGCCAGGCCGTGATCAGCGCCGCGATGTGCTCCTCGCCGGCGGGGTTGTCCCGACGCCCCCAGTACGGGTCGTGGAACCCCTGCTGGGCGTCGACGACGATCAGGGCGGTGGGCATGACGGTGGCCTTCGTCCGGGAACGCGCGAACGATCGCCGACGGGCCCACGGCCGGCCACTGGCAGGGACGCCACGTTGCGAAAGCTTCCTGCCACGGGCGGCGCGGGCAGGCGCTCGTCGGGTGCCGGTCGGCGGGGCCCGTCTGCAAGTACGCGGCTCGGCAGACACCGGTTCAGGCGGGGCCTGCGGCGGTAGCCTGACCGGCCGTGGGCACGGGGAGGCGAGCGGTGCGCGTGCTGGTCGTCGAGGACGATCCGTCCGTGGGCGAGGCACTGATCGACGGCCTTCGACTGCAGGGCTTCGACCCGCACTGGGTCCGTACGGGCACCGAGGGGCTGGCGGCCGCCGCCGAGGCCGACGTGGTGCTCCTCGACCTCGGCCTGCCCGACCTGGACGGGCTCGAGGTGTGCCGGCGGCTGCGGGCGAGCTCCGACGTGGCGATCGTGGTGGTCAGCGCACGCGGCGAGGAGATCGACAAGGTGCTGGGCCTGGAGACGGGCGCCGACGACTACCTCGTCAAGCCCTTCTCCTCGCGGGAACTGGTCGCGCGCCTGCACGCGCTCGCCCGGCGGTTGGAGCGCATCGACCAGCGGCGCGCCGGAGCGCCGCCCGCGCGAGGGACCGCGTCCACCGGCGCGATCGTCCGCTACGGCGGGCTGGCGCTGGACCGTCGCACCCGCGCCGTCACCGTCGACGACGTCGCGGTGGACCTGACACCGAAGGAGTTCGACCTGCTCGCCGCCCTGCTCACGGACCCCGGGGCCGTCCGGCGACGCGAGGAGCTCATGGAGGAGGTCTGGGACGCGAACTGGTTCGGCTCCACGAAGACGCTCAACGTGCACGTGGCCTCGCTCCGGGCCAAGCTCGGCGACCCGGCCTGGATCGAGACCGTCCGGGGCGTCGGCTTCCGGGTGAGCCGGGTCCGGTGACCCGCGGACGGGCCGGCACGGACCTCCGCAGCCGGATCGTCCGGCGGGTGATGGTCCCCGTGCTGGTCGCCCTCCTCGTCCTCGTCACCCCGCTGCTGGTCGTCATGGAACGGCAGGTCCGCGGCCAGGTGGTGGAACTCGCCGAACGGCGGGCCGTGTCGGTGTCGCTGCTGGCCGCCGAACCGGACGCCGGACCCCTCCCGGGGCTGGACCGGCTCGCCGACCTGCCGGGAGAGCAGCTCGCCGTCGTCGACCGGCATGGCGTGACCGTGGAGGGCGCCGACCTGCCGCTCCGGGTCCGGCGCGGTGAGGTCGTCGGTGGCGCGCTCGCCGGCCACCTCGGTGCCGCGGTCGACCGTGAGCTCGGGCTGGTGGTCGCCGCCGCGCCCGTGGCCGGCGACGGAGCCGCCGGGGCGGCGGTGGTGTGGGTCCCGACCAGCGTGATCACCGACCGGCTCGGCCCCGGACTCGGGCTGGTCGCCGCGTTGACCGTGTCGCTGCTGGTGGCCAGCGCCCTGTCGGCCCGGGCGCTGGCACGCACCGTCGTCCGGCCACTGCAGACGCTCGATGCCGTCGCCGCCCGGCTCGAGGCGGGCGACCTGGAGGCGCGCGCGCACCTGGTGGGCGCCCCACCGGAGATCACCCGCCTGGCGGAGCGGCTGGACCACAGCACGCAGCAGATCCAGGTGCTGCTCGCCCGGCAGCGCAGCTTCGTCGCCGATGTCTCCCACCAACTGCGCACGCCCTTGGCCGCCATACGCCTGCGGCTGGAGAACATGGCTCTGGCGGCGGGCGACCCGGACGGACGGATCGCTGCCACCATCGAGGAGGTCGACCGCCTCGCGACCATCATCAACGACCTGCTCACCCTCGCCCGCGCCGAGGACGCGCCACCGAGACCCGAGCCGGTCGACGTCGCCGCCGTGGTCCGCGAGCGGGTGGCCGTGGCGTGGACACCGCTGGCGGCGGCCGCCGGTGTCACGCTGCGCTCGTCGGCGACTGGACCGGCCGTGGCGACCGGGGTCCCCGGTGGCATCCGGCAGGTGCTGGACAACCTGTTCGCCAACGCCCTGCAGGCCTCGCCACCCGACGGCGGCGTGGACGTCACCGTCGAGGGCGACCCACACGAGGTCACGGTTCGGATCGCCGATCGAGGCCCCGGCATGAGCGACGCGGACCGCGCCCGCGCCTTCGAGCGGTTCTGGCGTGGCGAGACCCGCACCGCGGGCGGCTCGGGCCTGGGCCTGCCGATCGCGGCGCGGCTCGTGGAGGTCAGCGGTGGCACCATTGCGCTGCACTCCCGGGAGGGCGGCGGCCTGGTCGCCGAGATCCGTCTCCCGGCCGCCGGTGCCGCCGACCGCTCGGAAGGGATCTCCTCGTGACCGCACCCCTGGACGGCCTGCGCGTCGTCGAACTCGGAGGCATCGGCCCCGGGCCCCACGCCGCCATGCTCCTGGCCGACCTCGGCGCCGACGTGGTCCGGATCGAGCGCCCCGCCGGGGGCCTGCAGGTCGCCGACGCGACCCGCGACCCGGTCCTGCGCGGCCGCCGGTCCGTCCACGCGGACCTGCGCGATCCCGACGACCTCGCCGGGGTCCTGGCCCTGCTCGACCGCGCCGACGTCCTGATCGACGGATTCCGTCCCGGCGTGACGGACCGGCTCGGCCTGGGGCCCGACGGGCTGCGGGCACGCAACCCCCGGCTCGTCTACGGCCGCATCACCGGCTGGGGCGCCGATGGGCCGCTGAGCCAGCGCGCCGGGCACGACCTGAACTACCTCGCCGTCACCGGGGTCCTGCACGCGATCGGCCCGGCCGAGCGTCCGGCGATCCCGCTGAACCTCGTCGGCGACTACGGCGGCGGCTCGCTCTACCTCGTGCTCGGGATCCTGGCGGCACTGCTGGAGCGCGAGCGGTCCGGGCTCGGGCAGGTGGTCGACGCGGCGATCGTGGACGGGGTCGCGAACCTGGCCCAGTTGGTGTGGGGGCTGCGCGGCCAGGGCCTGTGGCAGGACCGGCGGGGTGCGAACCTGCTGGACGGCGGCGCGCCGTTCTACGACACCTACGCGTGCGCCGACGGCCGCCACGTCGCCGTCGGCGCGCTGGAGCCACCGTTCTACGCGCAGCTGCTCGCCGGACTCGGCCTGGCCGGCGAGGCGTTGCCGGCCCAGTACGACCCCGCCGGCTGGCCGACCCTGCGAGCGCGGTTCACCGCCGTCTTCGCCACCCGGACCCGTGACGAGTGGGCGGAACGGTTCGAGGCCACCGACGCCTGCGTGACGCCCGTGCTGACGTTCGCGGAGGCACCCAAGCACCCACACGTCGCCGCACGCGGCAGCGTGGGCGTGGTCGGCGACGTGGAGCAGGCCGCCGCGGCGCCGCGGCTGTCGCGCACGCCCGCGGTCGAGCCGCAGCGGCCTCCGGCGCCCGGCAGCACGGACCTGGCGGCGGCGGTGCGCTCGTGGGCCGGTGCCGCCGGGACCGGCTGACCCGCCTGAGCGGCCGCGCCGGGACGTCCGGTGGTCGCGCGGGGGCAGGCCGTTCCCGGGACAGCGACCTCCGGCGGACGTACCGTGGATCGCGAAGGGGAGTACCCCGACCACGTCGGCATCGTCAGGACGGCCCGCTCGGGCCCGGTGCCGCGCCCGGCAGGCGGCCGGGTGGGGGAGACCTTCGGCACGAACGTCACGTTCTCCCTGCTGCCGGAGCCTTCGCCCATGCCACGATCGTCCCCCGCCCCGTCCGCCCCCGACACCCTCGCCGGCGACGACCCCCACGCCCGTGAGTCCGCCGCGGTCGCCGCCGACCTCGGTGTCGATCCCGCCCGCGGACTGTCCGCCGTCGAGGCCGCCCTGCGCCTCGAGCGTCACGGCGCCAACCAGCTCGCAGAACCGCCCCGCCCCTCACGACTGCGCCGCTTCGCGAGCCAGTTCAAGAGCCTGCTGATCGTCGTGCTGGTCGTGGCGGCCAGCCTCGCGGCGCTGGTCGGCGAGTACAAGGACGCGGTCGTCGTCGCCGTGGTGCTGCTCCTGAACGCGACCCTCGGCTACGTCCAGGAGGGGCGCGCGCAGCGCAGCATGGAGGCGCTGAAGCAGATGCTGCCCAGCCGCGCCCGCGTGCGGCGCGACGGGCGGCTGCTCGACGTCGACGGCGCCGAGGTGGTCCCCGGCGACGTGGCGCTGCTGGAGGCGGGCGACCGCGTCCCGGCCGACGGGCGCCTGCTGGTCGCCACCACCCTCGCCGCGGACGAGTCGTCACTGACCGGCGAGACCACCGCCGCGGACAAGACCGCGCAGCCGGTCGCCGCCGACGCCCCCGTCGCCGACCGCGACAGCATGCTGTGGATGAACACCACCGTCGTGCGCGGCCGCGCCGAGCTGCTGGTGACGGCGACCGGCATGCGCACCCGCATCGGCGAGGTCGCCCAACTCCTGTCCGAGGCGACCCCGCGGGCGACCCCCCTGCAACGGCAGATCGACGCGCTCGGCAAGCGACTGGCCGCGATCGCGGGCGTCGCCGTGCTGGTCGTGCTCGCGATCTCGCTGTTGCGCGGCGAGACCTTCCTGGCCGCGGCGATGGATGCCATCGCGCTGGCCATCGCCGCCGTGCCGGAGGGCCTGCCGGCGGTGGTGACCGTCACCCTCGCCGTCGGCACGGCCGGGATGGCGCGCCGCAACGCGATCGTGAAGCGGCTGGCGTCGGTGGAGACGCTGGGCTCGGCCGACGTGATCTGCACGGACAAGACCGGCACGCTGACCCGCAACCAGATGACCGCGCGGGCGGTGTGGCACGCCGGCGAGCGCCACGACGTCGACGGTGACCCGAGCCAGGACGGGCACGGCCCGCGCCCGACGTGGGCCGAGGGCCGCGACCTCGGCTTCGCCGCCATGGTGCGTCCCAACGACGCCGACGTCCGCGACGGCGAGATCGTCGGGGACCCGACCGAGGGCGCGCTGCTGGTCCTCGCCGAGCGCGCCGGGGCGGACGTCGGGGCGCTGCGGGCCCGCCCCCGCGTCGCCGAGTTGCCGTTCGACGCCGCCATCAAGTTCATGGCCACGGTGCACGAGGACGACACCGGCCGGGGCACGCTCGTCCACGTCAAGGGTGCCCCGGACGTCGTGCTGCGACGCTGCTCCGAGGTCGTCGGGCCCGACGGTGTCGTCGCCCTCGACGAGGACTGGGAGGCGCGCATCCGGGACGCGATCGACGCCCTGGCGCGCGAGGGCATGCGCACGCTCGCGGTCGCGAGCCGCCGCGTCGACGCGCCCGCGGAGGCGCGTGCCGACGTCCAGGCGCTGGCGGAGTCGCTGGTGTTCGAGTCGCTGGTCGGGATCGTCGACCCACCACGGTCCGGCGTCGCCGACGCGGTGGCGCGGGCGCACGGCGCGGGCATCACCGTCAAGATGATCACCGGTGACCACCCCACCACGGCGTCGGCGATCGCCGGCGAGCTCGGCATCCCGGGGCGGACCGTGACCGGCGCCGACCTCGACACGATGGACGACGACCGCCTCGCCTCGGAGATCGAGGACATCGGCGTCTGCGCCCGGGTCGCGCCGGAGCACAAGGTCCGCATCGTCGCGGCGCTGCGCGAACGCGGACACGTCACGGCCATGACCGGTGACGGCGTCAACGACGCCGCCGCCCTGGAACGGGCGGACATCGGCGTGGCGATGGGCATCGCCGGCACCGAGGTCACCAAGCAGGCCGCCGACCTCGTCCTCGCCGACGACGACTTCACCACCATCGTCGCCGCCGTGGAGCGCGGCCGCGCGATCTACGACAACATCGTCTCGTTCGTGCGGTTCCAGGTCGCGACCAACATCGGCGCCATCCTGACGATCCTGACCGCCCGGGCGATCGGCCTGCCGACCCCGTTCACGCCGATCCAGCTGCTGTGGGTGAACCTGATCATGGACGGCCCGCCGGCCCTGGCACTGGGCGTCGACCCTGCCCGCCCCGACACGATGGACCGCCCGCCGCGCGACCCGTCCGCCCAGATCCTCGATCGACGGCGCCTGTCGCGGCTGCTGCTGACGGGGGCCGTCATGGCCACCGGCACGCTGGTCGTGTTCGGCTGGGGGCTCTCGGTCCGCCCCGACGACGACGCGGCGTTCGCGGTCACCCTCGCGTTCACCACGTTCGTGCTGTACCAGTTCGGCAACGCGATCAACGCCCGGGTGGAGAGCGCCACGGTGTTCTCCCGGCACACACTGCGCAACCGGCAACTGTGGCTGGCCCTGGGCGGCGTGCTGGTGCTGCAGATCGCGGCCGTGCACCTGGCGCTGCTGCGACCGATCGTCGGCACGGTCGAGTTGGAGCCGGTGCACTGGGCACTGGCTGCGGCCACGGCCTCGTCGATCATCGTCGTCGAGGAGCTGCGCAAGTTCGTGGTGCGGCTGCTCGCCCGCCGGCAGGCCCGCACGGCGCCGTCGCCAGACGCGTCACCCCGACCCGAAGGCTCCCACGTAGCGTGAGCTCGGGCGCATGATCCGGTTGTGCTCGGTCTGCTCCAGCGCGTGGGCCATCCAGCCGATCGCCCGGCTGACGGCGAACGTGGGGGTGAACAGCGGGCGTGGGACCCCGACCGCGTCGAGGACGACCGCGGCCCAGTACTCCACGTTGACGTCCAGGACGCGATCGGGTCGATGCCGCCGGAGCAGCTCGCGGACGGTCGTCTCCACGGCCAGCGCGAGCTCGAACCGGTCGCCGCCCAGGTCGCGGGCCGTCTCGCGCAGCAGGGCGGCGCGCGGATCCTCGGTCCGGTAGATGCGGTGGCCGAAGCCCATGATCCGCTCACCGCGGGCCAGGGCGTCGGCCACCCACGCCTCGGCCCGGCCGGGTGTCCCGATCGCGTCGAGCATGTCCAGCGCCCGGCTCGGCGCGCCGCCGTGCAACGGTCCGGACAGCGCCCCCAGCGCGGCCACCAGCACCGCGGCCAGGTCCGCCCCGGTGGAGGCCACCACCCGCGCGGTGAACGTCGACGCGTTGAGCCCGTGGTCGATCGTGGCGACGAGGTAGCGCTCGAGCGCCCGGACGTGCGCGGCCGGCGGCGTCGCCCCGGTCAGCAGGTGCAGGTACGCCGCCGCCGTCGGGGCCGGCGCCGACGCCAGGTCGTCGGCGACGCCGGCGCGGTGGCCGGCCGCGACCAGCACCGGCCCGATCGCGGCCAGTCCCAGCGCCTGGTCCAGGCGCTCGGCCGGCGCGAGGTCCAGCCACGGGCGCGCGCCCAGCGGGGTCGCCGCCGCCGACCACGCCGTGCGCAGCGTCGTGAGCGTGTCGGCGCCGCTGCGCGCCGCTCGATGGGTCGCGGCCACCAGGTCGGCGGGGACGCGCTCGCGCCAGGCCGCCAGCCGCCCCGTGAACGCCGTGACCTCCACGGCGTCGGGCAGGTGGCCGAGCGCCAGCAGGTGCCAGACCTCCTCGAGGCGGCGCGTTCGGGCGAGCACCGTGGCGTCGTGACCGCGGTAATGGAAGAAGCCCTCGTCCCCGCGGACGTCGCCGATGGCGGTGTCCGTCACCACGAGGCCCTCGAGGCCGGCCGGCGCGGCGGTTGCCGTGGTCATGTCACGCTCCGTTGGTCGATGGGGCGACGATTCCGCGCCGCGCCCGGTAACGTCAACGTTGATGACGTCGTCAACGTCACTCTGCGCACGCACCTCCCCGCCCGACAGGAACCGTGTTGACCGCCCTCGCCGACCGGCTCGGCCACCTCGTCGCTGACGCCGCGTTCTCGGGCGTGGTCCGCATCGACCGCGACGGTGACCCCGAGGTGGTCGTCGCTCGCGGCATGGCCCAGCGCGGCGAGGGGATCCCCAACCGAGCCGACACCCGGTTCGCGATCGCCAGCGGCACCAAGGGCCTGACCGCCCTCACCGTCATGAGCCTGGTCGCCGACGGGGCGGTGGGACTGGACACGCCGGCGCGCGCGCTGCTCGGCGCGGACCTGCCTTCGATCGACGACGCCGTCACGGTCGGCGATCTGCTCGCCCACCGGTCCGGGATCGGGGACTACCTCGACGAGGAGAGCCTGGGCGACATCGACGAGTACGTGCTGTCGGTGCCGGTGCACACGCTGGCCACCACCGACGGCTACCTCCCGCTACTGGAGGGGCATCCCCAGAAGTTCCCGCCGGGCGAGCGGTTCACCTACTGCAACAGCGGCTACGTCGTGCTGGCCCTGCTCGCGGAGCGGATCACGGGTCGGCCGTTCCACGACCTGGTGGTCGAGCGGGTCTGCGCGCCGGCCGGCATGCACGACACCGCGTTCGAACGCACCGACGCCCTGCCCGGCGGCGTCGCGCTCGGCTACCTCGACGCCGAGGGGCCGCGCACGAACCTCCTGCACCTGCCGGTCCGCGGCAGTGGCGACGGGGGCATCCACACCACCGTGGACGACGTCCACGCGCTGTGGCGGGCCCTGTTCGAGGGCCGCATCGTCCCGGCCGCGCTGGTCGAGGCGATGGTGCACCCACACAGCGACGTGCCGGCCGAGAACCTGCGCTACGGCCTCGGCTTCTGGCTGGAGCCCGACGGCGACGGGGTGGCACTCGAGGGCTACGACGCCGGCGTGTCGTTTCGCAGCATCCACCGACCGGCCGAGGCCCGCACGCTCACGGTCGTCGCCAATAGCAGCGAAGGCGCGTGGCCGGTGGCGAAGTGGCTCGCCAACGAGGCTTGACGAGAAGGCGGACGACCGTGGTCGACACCTGGCTGGACACCGCCGAGGCCGCCCGGCGTCTGGGGGTGAAGGCCCCGACGCTCTACGCCTACGTGTCCCGCGGGCAGCTTCGCCGCCGGACCGCGGCCGACGGCCGCCGCAGCGAGTACCACCCGGGGGACGTCGCGACCCTGGCCGTGCGCGGGCGGCGGGCCCGACCGACCCGGCCCTCCGACGTCATCGTCCCGACGGCACTGACCGCGATCACGCCCGACGGCCCGGCCTACCGCGGCCGCCTCGCCCGGGACCTGGCCGGCACGACCACCTTCGAAGCCCTGGCCGCGCACCTGTGGGACGTTGACCACGTCGACACGTGGCGTGCGCCCGACGAGGTGCTCGCGTCGGTGCGCCCGCTGGCACACCCGGCGGGAGATCGGCTGGAGGCCAGTCAGGTCCTGCTGGCCGCGACCGCCGCGGCCCGGGCGGCCGACCCACTCGGTCGCGCCACGGACCAGGGTGAGGGTGCCCCACGGCGCGAGGTGGTCGCCGCGACCGGACGCGCGCTGCTGCTCGCGGCGGCGACCGCCTTCGACGGTGGGGGCTCGGACGGCCCGCTGGCCGAGCGGCTGGCGCGGTGGTCGAGCGCGGGCGCTGGCACCCCGGAGGTGGCGCATCTGGTCGAGGCCGCCCTGATCCTGCTGGCCGACCACGAACTGGCGGCCTCGACCCTCGCGGCGCGGGTGGCCGCCTCGGCCCGCTGCGATCCCTACGCGGTGGTGCTCGCCGGGTTGGCCGTGCTCAGCGGCCCCCGGCACGGCGCCGCGTCCCGCGGGCTCGAGGAAGCGCTGCTGGCCGTCCGGGACGGCCGCCCGCCCGCCACCGCCCTGGCCCAGGTGCGACCCGGCTCCCCGGTCGGCCTCGGATTCGGGCACCCGCTGTACCCGGCCGGCGACCCGCGCGGCGCGCACCTGCTCGCTCTGCTCGACGAGCAGGTGCCCGCGGGCCGGCTCGCGCCGCTGCACGCCGTCCTCGCCGTCGCCGCGGACCGCGGCCTGCCGCCACCGAACGTCGACGCGGCGCTCGCGGGACTCACGCTGGCCATGGACGCACCGGTCGGCACCGGCGAGCTGCTGTTCGCCGTCGCCCGCACCGTCGGCTGGCTGGCGCATGCCATGGAGCAGTACGAGGAGCCCGGGCTGCTGCGCCCGAAGGCCGTCTACACCGGGCCGGCGCCGTCGGCCTGAGCGGCATGCGTGATGCCCAGGTGGTCCAGCGGTCCGGCGCCGGCGCCCAGCCGCCAGTCCGCCGCGCGCGCGATGCAGCCGGTCACGTAGCTCTTGGCCCGCTCGACCGCCCGCAGCGGGGGCAGGCCCGACGCCAGGCCGGCCGCCGTGGCCGCCGCGAACGTGCAGCCCGTGCCGTGCAGGTTGGCGGTCGGAATCCGCGGCGCGGACAGCAGGTGCTCCTCGCCGCCGGCGATGACCACGTCGACCGCCTCGCCGCCGTCGAGGTGGCCGCCCTTGACCACCACCACGCCGGCGCCCGTCGCGGCCAGGTCGCGGGCGGCCGCGCGTGCGGCGTCGAGGTCGTCGACGGCCCGCTCCAGCAGGGCGGCGGCCTCGGGCAGGTTCGGCGTGACCACGGCCGCGTGCGGCAGCAACCGTTCCCGGTAGGTCGCCACGGCGTCGGGCTCCAACAGCCGGTGCCCGGTCGCGGAGACGAGGACGGGGTCGACCACCAGCTGAGGCAGGCGTCCGGCCGCCGCCTGGTCGGCGACCAGGGCGACCAGCTCGCTGGTGGCCAGCATGCCGGTCTTGACCGCGGCCACGGGCAGGTCGTCGAGCACGGCGTCGAGTTGGGCACGCACGACCTGCGCCGGCACGACGTGGACGTCGGTGACGGCGCGGGTGTTCTGGGCCGTCACGGCGGTCACGACGCTGGCGCCGAACGTGCCCATGGCCGCGAAGGCACGCAGGTCGGCCTGCAGGCCGGCGCCCCCGCCGGAGTCCGAGCCGGCGATGGTGAGCGCGACGGCGGGGGTGGGGGTGCGGTCGGTCACGGGCGATCCTCTCGGCCGGGCGGGGTCAGTGCGGCACGCAGGCGCCGGACGACGGCCGCCGGGTCGGGCGCGCGCATCACCGCGCCCATGACCGCCACGCCGTGGGCACCGGCGTGGCACCAGGCGGCGACGTCGTCCGGCGTGACGCCGCCGAGCGCGAGCACCGGGAGCCCGTCGGCCACCTCGACCAGGTCGCGCAGCCCGTCGCGGCCCAGGGCGGGTCCGTAGCCCGGCTTCGAGGTGGTGACGGCGACCGGCGACACGACCGCGGCGTCCACCGGGGCGCGTCGTGTGCGGGCCACCTCGCCGGCGTCGTGGCACGAGCGCAGGACCAGGCGTCCGGGCATGTCGGAAGGCGCCGGCTGGTTCGCGGCGAGGTGTACGCCGGCGGCACCCACGGCCGTCGCCAGCTCGGGGTCGCCGGCCACGAGCAGGCGCGTCGCGGTACCGGCCAGGGCCGAGGCGACCGCCTCGGCCAGTCGGCGGCGCTCGGCGCGCGGCAGGTCCTTCTCGCGCAGCACCAGCGCGTCCGCGCCGGCCTCCCCGACGGCACGGGCGTGGCCGACCAGATCACTCCCGGCGGCGGCCGCCTGCCCGCGGTCGCTCAGCACGAGCAGCCGCGGCACGGCCACGGGGGTGGGGCGGGCGGCCGGGAGCGTCGTGCTCACGTGGGGTCTCCCACCGCGGCGAGGTCGGGCCGGCCGACGTCGCTGGTCGAGGCCAGCGCCAGCCGGCGGCGGGGAATGCGGCCGGCCCGCCGCGCCAGCCAGCCGGCTGCCACGGCGTGGCGCATGGCCGCGGCCATCGCCTGAGGGTCCTGTGCGCGGGTGACGGCCGACGCGAGCAGCACCGCGTCGCAGCCGAGCTCCATCGCGAGTGCCGCGTCCGACGCCGTCCCGATGCCGGCGTCCAGGATCACCGGTACCTCGACCTGCTCCCGGACCAGCGCCAGGTTGTACGGGTTGACGATCCCCATGCCGCTGCCGATCGGCGAGCCCAGCGGCATCACGGCCACGCATCCGACGTCGGCCAGCCGCACGGCCGTGACAGGGTCGTCGTTGGTGTAGGCGAACACCTCGAAGCCGTCGTCGACGAGCGTCTCCGCGGCGTCGAGCAGTTCGACGGGATCCGGCAGGAGCGTGCGCTCGTCACCGATCACCTCCAGCTTCACCCGGTCCGTCTCGAACGCGTCACGGCCGAGGCGGGCCAGCATCACGGCCTCCGCGGCGGTCCGGCAGCCGGCGGTGTTGGGCAGCACCGCGACCCCCGTGCGGCGCAGCACCTCCAGCAGCGAGCCGGGGCCGTGGTCGGTGACACGGCGCAGGGCGACGGTCACCAGCTCCGTGCCCGACGCCAGGATGGCCCGCTGGAGCACGTCGAGGCTGCTGGCGCCGCCCGTGCCGAGGATCAGCCGCGACGACAGGCTGGTGCGGCCGATGGCCAGCGGGTCGGTCAGTGGGTCGGTCAGTGGGTCGGTCATGCGCTCCTCCGCGGACGGGTGGTCAGGGGTCGCTCAGCCGCCCTGGACGGCGCCCACCAGTTCGATGTGTGCGCCGTCGTCCAGGGCGGTGGCGTCCCAGTCGCGGCGGGGCACCACCTCGCCGTCGACCGCGACGGCGACGCCGCGTCGATCGGGGACCTGTCCGTCGACGAGCTGCCCCAGCGTGGTCCCGGGCGTCAGCGTGCGGGTGTGGCCGTTGACGTGGACGTTCATACGATGACCTCGGCGGCGAAACGGCGGGGGTCGAGGACCGCGGGGTCGACGCCCGGGTCGCCCCCGTCGAGGTGGGCGACGACCACGTCCGCGGTCAGCGGGGCGAGCAGGGCGCCGTGACGGTGGTGTCCCGTGGCCACGAGCAACCCGTCCAGCCCGGTCGGCCCGACGAGCGGGCGGTTGTCGGGCGTGCCGGGCCGCAGCCCGGCACGGACGTCCTCGACGGTCAGCTCGTCGACGACCGGCAGCACCTCCACGGCGTCGTCGAGGAGTTGGCGGACGGCACCGGCGGTGACGGTCGTGTCGAAGCCGCGTTCCTCCTGGGTGGCGCCGACGACCAGCCGGCCGTCCTCGCGGGGCACCAGGTAGACGGGCCGGCCGCGGACCAGCGCGCGGACCGTCACGGTTGGCCGCAGGGCCAGTGGGTCGTCCGCCCGCAGCACCAGCAGCTGGCCCTTGACCGGGCGGACCGGGGGGCGGGCCGCGTCCGGGATGCCGGCCAGGTCCGCCGACCACGTGCCGGCGGCCAGGACCACCGTCGTCGAGGCCAGTCGCGTGCCGTCGTCGAGCGTGACGCCCTCGACACGGCGGCCGTCGTGCTCCAGGTGCACCGCACGGCGGCGGTCGACGTCCACGCCGGCGGCGGCGCACGCCGTCAGCAGTGCCGACACGACGCGCTGGGCGTCCACGCGGTGGTCGTCGCGGGCGAGCACGCCGCCGCGGACGCGCGGGTGCAGCAGCGGCTCGACCTGCCGACAGGCGCGAGCGGTCAGGCGCTCGACGTCCAGGCCGAGGTCGCGCTGGAACGCGGCGAGCTCCTCGATGCTGGTGACGTCGTCGCGGTCGTGGCCGACCAGCAGGGTGGGTTCCTGACGGTGGTCGACGGACGTGTCGGCGGCGGCCTCGAGGTCGGCGGCAAAGGTCGGCCAGCGGCGTGCCGACGCGACCGTCAGGGCGAGCAGGGCCTGCTCGCCGTAGGCCGCCTCGGTCACCGGTGCCAGCATGCCGGCCGCGACGCCGGAGGCGCCTTCACCGGGCCGGTCGTCGACGACGGTGACGCGTCGCCCGGCCAGGGCGGCCCGCCAGGCGATGCTCAGTCCGATCAGGCCGCCGCCGACGACCAGGACGTCCTGCCGTGTCATGACCGCCCCGCCGTCGTGCCGGCGAGTGCGTCGAGCAGGTCGCGGGTCGCCGCCGCCGCGTCGGCAGCGTCCGAGACGGCGCCGACGACGGCGATGCCGTGGGCACCTGCGGCCAGCACGTCCGGTACGCGCGCCGCGGTGATGCCGGCGATCGCGACGACCGGGACGTCGACGGCGGCCGTGACGCGCCGCAACCCATCGTGGCCGAGCGGCGGCGGGAGGCCGTCCTTCGTGTGCGTGGCGTGGACCGGGCCGACGCCGAGGTAGTCGCAGCCGTCGGTGACCAGCGCCCGGGCGGTGTCCGGGTCGCGCGCGGTGCCGCCGACGAGGAAGCCCGGCCCGGCGACGGCGTCCGCGAGGGCGCGTGCCGCGGCGACCGGCAGGTCGTCGGCGCCGAGGTGGACGCCGTCGGCATCCGCGACCAGCGCGAGATCGACGCGGTC
Organism: Egicoccus sp. AB-alg2; assembly: GCF_041821065.1. Taxonomy (NCBI): domain Bacteria; kingdom Bacillati; phylum Actinomycetota; class Nitriliruptoria; order Egicoccales; family Egicoccaceae; genus Egicoccus; species Egicoccus sp. AB-alg2. The sequence continues at coordinate 405,933 of NZ_JBGUAX010000003.1, forward strand.
GTTGACGATGCAGCGCGCCCCGGCCGCGTGGCAGTCCCGGACCACCCTGACGGCGAACGCGAGCCGGTCCCGGTCGCGGCCGCGCTTGCGGCGCACCTGCACGCACGGGGCCCCGGCGGACAGCGCCGACGCCACGGTCGCGAGCACCTCGCGACCGGGACGGTCGTCGGTGATGACGTGAAGCGACGGGACGGTGGTCTCCCGCACGACGCACTCCCTCCGCCGGCATGACCCGGATCAGGTTCCGAGGTAGCGCGCCCGCCCGGCGCGATCTCAGCCCTGCGGTTCGGAGGGCTCCCTCGGCGTCTGCGTTCCCGACCGTAGCGAGCGGTTCACCTCCGTGCACGGCCCCACAGGGTCCAGCGCGACAGCGGCAGGAACCCCAGCCGCTCGGCCGGTCCGCGGCTGAAGTCGGAGAAGAGCGACATCACGGGCAGGCGCGGGAACGTGCCCAGCCGCCGGCGTGCCATCGCCTCCCAGGCCCCCCGACCGCGGTGGCTCGGCCGCGTGACGCCGAGCGCGAACACGTGCACGCCGTGCGCGACGTACGAGGTGCCGATCGTGACCGGTTCGTCGCCGTCGTAGCCGACCCAGGCATGGAAACGCGGGTCGTCCAGCAGCGCGGGTGCGGCCAGGACGCCGGGCCGCCAGGGCTGCACGTCGGTGAAGGGGTAGCCCTCGACGGCGACGCGCTCCCAGTCCGCGAGGCGCCGACGGTCGGACACCCGCTCGATCCGCAGCCAGGCCGGTGGTGGAGGTTCCGCCTCGCCGGTCGGTCGCAGCAGCAGTGGCGGATGGCCCTGCAGCCGCCACCCGTCCGCCGACAGGTCGGGCGTCGGCCACGCGCTCCACAGCAGCACGTCGCCGGTGCCGCCGGGGACGAGGTCGGCCTCGATCGCGGCGAGCACACGGCGGTGCTCGCCGTGCGGCAGCGGTGCGAGCAGCGACACGCCGCCGTACGTGGCCGCGGGCCGGCCGAGGTCGTGCACCACGTAGCCGTCGCGTTGCACGACCCGGCCGCCGTGCGCCTGCACCACGGCCGCGAACGAGGACGCGTAGGCGTGCACGAACCGGCGCACGAGGCCGTCCTGCACCGGGCGGTGGGGTTCCCACCCGGTGGCGAGGTGACCGGCCGGGTCCCTGCCGGCGACCGGCCGCACCGGCGGCAACGGCGTGGTGACCGTGCCGGCCGGGGCGGGGGACGTCGCGGGGACGGCGACGGTCGTGGCGTCGGAGGTGCGGTTCATGCCACGGGCTCCGGATCGAGGCGGTAGTGGCGCCAGAAGGGGTCGTCGACGCCGAGGTCGACCGCGTCGCGGTAACCGGCCTGCCGGGCCCACGCCCGCAGCGTCGTCGCGCGCAGCGCCGTGCCGTTGGCGACAACCGGGTCCTCGGCCAACGTGGCCGGCAGGCAGTGCAGGATGCTGAAGCCGTAGGTGAGCCGCTCGACGAGGTCGGCGTCCTCGCCGAACGTGTCCGCCACCCGCTCGTCGGCGACGTAGACGACGCCGTGCTCGGCCAGCAGCGGCCGCACGGCCCGCAACGCACCGACCGGATCGCCCATGTCGTGCAGCGCCTCCAGCACCGTCACGAGGTCGTAGCGTCCCTCGCTGGCCAGTTCGGCCGCGTCGGCGACGCGGAACGTGACGCGGTGGGCGAGCCCGGCGGCGGACGCGGCGGCCTCGGCCTCGCGGACCGAGGCCGCGTCGAGGTCGATGCCGTGGACGACCGCGCGTGGGTAGGCGCGTGCCAGCGCCAGCGTGGAGCGGCCCACGCCGCAGCCGAGGTCGAGGACGCGCGGTGCGGCGCCCTCCCGCAGCCGCCGGTCGACGTCGGGCAGCGCGGCGATCCATGCCGCCAGCTGGGTGTCGAAGGTCGGGCCGTTCAGCGCGGCGAGCCCCTGCCGGACGCCCGTTCCGTAGTCGGCGTACGGGATGCCCGTACCGGTGCGGTAGGCCGGCAGCAGGCGGTCGAAGACGCCGACCGACGCGCGCACGATGTGCACCAGGGGGCCGAGGTGGATCCCGCTGTCGGGCTCGAGCAGGACGGCGGCCGCGACCGCCGGCAGGGAGAAGCGCCGCACCTCGGCGGCCTCGTCCGGGTTCGGGCAGCGCAGCCAGCCGGCGGCGGTCTGCTGCTCGAGCCACTCGCGGGCGTAGCGGGGCGCGACGTCGGCGCGGTCGGCCAGTTCCTCGGCCGTGGCCGGGCCCTGCTCGTGCAGAGCGCGGTAGAGGCCGAGCTCGAGGCCGAGGGACACGCTGGCGAGCTCCATGGCCGCGACGGCGTCGGCGAGCAGGCGCTCGTCGACGGAGACGGGGGTCGTGATCGAGGTGGACACGGCGGACTCCAGGGTCGTGGGCGGGCCGGCGTTCCGGCCGGCACCCGCACCGTGGCCGACAGGCCTTGCACGTCGCGTGCACGCCGCATGACGGCGCGTGCACGCGTGTGCCGGTCCTCAGCGTCTCGCGGCCAGCGCGTCGATGCGTGCCAGGCACGACACGGTCAGCGCCGCGATGTCGGGGTGGGTGTCGCCCGCGCGACGGGCGGCCGCCACCTCGGCGGATCCCAGCCGCGCCCGGGCGGCCTCCAGCGCCGAACCGATCCGCCGGGCCTCCGAGCCGAACGAGGGCCGGGTGACGAGCCGCTCCAGCGCCGCGGCCAGTTCGACGGCGTCGGCGTCCGCCGCGATGCGGGCGAACAGGACCACGAGGTTGCGCAGCCCCGTGGCCAGGAACGCGTCGGCGCCCGCCTCCAGCCACATGGTGAGGGCGTCGCGGTGGCGCCGGAGGGCGTCTCCTGGCTCGCCGTGGCGGCCGCGGACGGCGACATCGGCCAGCCGCGCCACCCCTTCGGCGAAGCGGGCGCCGCCCGCGGCGGCCACCTGCAGCGCCGTGTCGAGCGCCTCCAGCGCCCGGTCGGGCGCGACGTCCGCGAGCGCCTCACCGAGCGCGTAGTGGGCCATGGCGCGGGTGCTCGGGGCGCCGCTGCGCTCCGCGAGTGCGACCGCCTCCTCGGCGGCGCGGACCGCCTCGCCGCTGCGCTCCTGGTAGCCGTGTGCCAGCGAGGTGCCGACCAATGCCAGCGCCATCAGCCCGGGATGCTGCTGTGCGCGGGCGAGCTCCAGGTTGGTGGCGTACAGCGCCAGCCCGCCGTCCAGGTCCCCGGTGGTGATGCACAGGTCGCCGAGCATCTCCGTGAGCGTCGTGGCCTCGGGCCCGGCGAAGGGGCCGTCGCGCAGCGGTGCGGCCAGCCGTTGGGCCTCCTCGGTGCGTCCGGCGATCATCGCGGCGGCGATGGCGCAGGCCTGGACGCGGGTACGCAGCGACGGCGACGTCACGTCGTCGCGGTCCAGCACGTCGCGACCCCAGTCCAGCAGGTCGGCCCGCGCGAGGACGTAGGCGGCCCGGTGCACCATCCCGGTCATCTCGGCCAGGGTGGCGCCGTCGCCGGCCGCGAGCGCCCGCCGGTGGACGGCCCGCAGATCCGGCAGCGCGAGCACCAGGTCGCGTAGCGCCTCCGTCTCCGCCGCGGTGTTCACGGCCTGGTCGGAGCGGCGGACGAGGTCGAGCACGGCCGCGGTCTGTCGTGCGAACACCATCGGTGCCTGGGGGTCGCGCCGTAGCCGGTCCCACGCGTCCAGCCGCACCGGTTCCAGCAGGCGGTAGCGCTCGTCGCCGACCCGCACCACCAGCGAGCACTCCACCAGGCGGCCGAGCGCGGCGGCGGTCGCGTACCCGTCCGTGCCCGGCTCGCCGCACACGGCCCGGACGTCCTGCAGGCCGAACGTGGCGGAGAAGACGCCCAGGTGGCGGAACAGCCGCTGGTCGACCTCGGGCAGCAGGTCGTAGGACCAGTCGACGACGCCGCGGACGGTGCGGTGCCGTAGCGCGCCGCGGCCGCCCGGACGGTCGAGCACGTCGAGGTGGGTCCGCAGGCGGGCCAGCAGCGTGCCGACCGGGAGTGCGGCGGCACGGGCAGCCGCCAGTTCGATCGCCAGCGGCAGGCCGTCGACCGCCCCGACGACGGCGGCCGCGTCGCGCACCGCCACCGGCGGACCACCGGCGCGGGCGACCCGGTCGAGGAAGAGCGCGACGCCCGCATCCGCCTCCGACGCGTCGTCGGTCGCCGGCACGGGCAGCGGCTCCAGTCGCCGCACCACCTCGCCGTCCACGTCCAGGCGCTGCCGGCTGGTCGCGAGCAGCCGGACGTCGGTGCGGCGCCGCAGGACGGTGCCGACGACGGTGGCCACCGTGTCCAGGACGTGCTCGCAGTTGTCCAGCACGACCAGGCCGCGGTGGCGGGCGAGGACCTCGACGGCCTGCGTCAGCGGGTCGGCGCCGCCGGACGGCCCGGCGTCCATCGCCTCCAGCACGACGCCGGCGACCTCGTCGCCCGTGCGGGCCGTGGCCAGGTCCACCCACACGGCAGGTTCCGTGGCCGCGACCAGACCGGCCAGGTGGGTCTTGCCGACCCCGCCCGGGCCGACGACCGTGACCAGCGGCCCCGACCGCAGCGCCGCCGTCACGCGCTCGCGCTCGCGGTCACGGCCGTAGCTGGCGGTGTGTTCCGGCGGCGCCGCGGCGCCGGTCGGGGACACGGTTGAGCGCGGCGACGTGACGGCTGCGGTCGTCGAGACCGCCGGTGTCGGGTCCTCGTGCCAGGCGACGGTTCCTCCGCGCAGCAGCCGGCGTTCCAGGTCGGCCACCCGCGGGCCGGGGTCGAGCCCCAGCTCGTCGGCCAGCGTGCGGCGCCATCGCCCCAGCGCGGCGAGCGCGTCGGGGACACGACCGGCAGCGGCCAGCGCCGTCGCCAGCGTGAGCGCCGCCTCCTCGTCGAGGTGCTGCTCGGCGGCCACCGCCTGCAGCTCCGCCACGGCCGTCGGTGCGTCGCCGACCCGTAGCCGGGCGCCGGCCAGCAGCACGCGCGCCTCCAACCGCAGCCGCTCGAGCCGTGCGGCCTCGACCTGCGCGAGGTCGTCGGCCAACTCGCCGTAGGCGCGGCCGTGCCACCACGCCAGGGCGGCCTCCAACACGGGCACCGTCGTCGCGGGCTCGCCCGTCCGCCGGCGTGCCGCGGCCACCGCGGCCGTGAACCGTTCGGCGTCCACCTGGCCCGGGGCCAGCGTCAGCGCGTAGCCGGCGGCACCGCCACGGATGGTGGTGACGCCGCCCAGCAGCTCGCGCAGCCGGGTGACGTGCGACTGCAGGCTGTTGCGGGCGCTGTCGGGTGGGTCGTCGCCCCACACGGCCGTGACCAGCGCGTCGGTGGAGACGGTGCTGCCGCCGGCCAGCACCAGCGCGGTCAGCAGCCGCTGGCGTCGCGGCCCGGTCAGGGGTACGGCGACGCCGGCCCGCTCGATCGCGAGCGGTCCCAGCACCCGGATCCGTACCGGCTCGACCACGTCGCGCAGTATGGCCGGCGCGAACGCCGACGGGGAGCGCGAACCGTCGCGCTCCCCGTCGGATCGGACCTCGCCGGCGCTCAGCCGCGGAACCCGTCGATGATGCCGTTCAGTGTCCGGCTGGGACGCATCGCCGCGGAGACCTTCTCGCGGTCGACCCAGTAGTAGCCACCGAGTTCCACCGGCCCGCCCTGGGCGGCGTTGAGCTCCTCGACGATGGTCGCCTCCTGCTCGCCCAGCTGCTCGGCCAGCGGGCCGAACACGGTCGCGAGATTCGCGTCGGCGCCCTGCGAGGCGAGCTCGCGGGCCCAGTACAACGCGAGGTAGAAGTGGCTGCCGCGGTTGTCCAGCTGACCCACCTTGCGCTGCGGCGAGCGGCCCTCCTCCAGCAGCGTGCCGATCGCGCGGTCCAGGGTGTCGGCCAGCACCTGCGCCCTGGCGTTGCCGGCCTGCTGGGCGAGGTGCTCGAACGAGACCGTCAACGCCAGGAACTCGCCGAGCGAGTCCCACCGCAGGTGGTTCTCCTTGACGAACTGCTGCACGTGCTTGGGCGCGGAGCCGCCGGCACCGGTCTCGAACAGCCCACCACCGTTCATCAGCGGCACGATGGACAGCATCTTCGCGCTGGTGCCGAGCTCGAGGATCGGGAAGAGGTCCGTGAGGTAGTCACGCAGGACGTTGCCGGTGACCGAGATGGTGTTCTCGCCGTTACGGGCCCGCTCGAGCGTGAAGCGAGTGGCCTCGGCGACGGGCAGGATCTCGATCTGGAGCCCGTCGGTGTCGTGACGCTGGAGCTCCTCCTCGACCTTCTTCAGCAGCTCGGCGTCGTGCGCGCGGTCGCGGTCGAGCCAGAACACGGCCGGCCAGCCGGTGGCGCGGGCCCGGTTGACGGCCAGCTTCACCCAGTCGCGGATGGCGGCGTCCTTCGTCTGGCACATGCGCCAGATGTCGCCCGCCTCGACCTCGTGCTCGAGCAACGTGGTCCCGTCCTGCGCCACGACGCGGACGGTCCCGGCCGCGGGGATCTCGAACGTCTTGTCGTGCGAGCCGTACTCCTCGGCCTTCTGCGCCATCAGCCCGACGTTGGGGACGGTGCCCATGGTCGACGGGTCGAACGCGCCGTGCTGGCGGCAGTGCTCGACCGTCTCCTGGTACAGCGCCGCGTAGCTGGAGTCGGGGATGACGGCCTTGGTGTCCTGCGTCTGGTCGTCCTTGTTCCACATCTGGCCGGACGAGCGGATCATGGCCGGCATCGACGCGTCGACGATGACGTCGGACGGCACATGCAGGTTCGTGATGCCGCGGTGCGAGTCCACCTGGGCGAGGTCGGGACCGCGCTCGTACGCGGCCTGGATGTCGGCCCGGATCGCGTCGCGCTCGTCCTCCGGCAGCTGCTCGATGGCGGACTCGAGGCTGGCCATGCCGTCGTTGGCGCTGACGCCCAGCCGCGCGAAGGTGTCGCCGTGTTTCTCGAACAGCTCGCCGTAGTAGGCGCGCACGGCGTGACCGAAGATGATCGGGTCCGAGACCTTCATCATCGTGGCCTTGAGGTGGACGCTGAAGAGCACCCCCGCCTGGCGAGCGTCCTCGACCTGCTCGCGCAGGAAGTCCACCAGCGCCGCCTTGCGCATCACCGCGGCGTCGATGACCTCGCCCGGCTGCAGCGGGGTCGACGGCTTCAGCACCGTGGTCCGTCCGTCGGCCGTGACCAGTTCGATGCGCACGTCGTCGGCGTCGGCGACCGTGGTCGAGCGCTCGGAGAAACGGAAGTCGCCCGCCCCCATGGTGGCGACGTGCGACCTGGAGTCCGAGGACCACTCGCCCATGGAGTGCGGGTGCTTGCGGGCGTACTCCTTGACCGCGGCGGGGGCACGCCGGTCCGAGTTCCCCTCGCGCAGGACGGGGTTGACCGCGCTGCCCTTGACGGCGTCGTAGCGGGCCTTCGCGTCGCGCTGGTCGTCGTCGGACGGCGACTCCGGATAGTCCGGGAGGGCGTAGCCGGCCGCCTGCAGCTCGCGCACGGCCGCCTTCAGCTGTGGGATCGAGGCGCTGATGTTGGGCAGCTTGATGATGTTGGCCTCGGGCGTCTTGGCGAGCTCGCCCAGTTCGCCGAGCGCATCGGCGACCTGCTGGTCCTCCGGCAGCCGGTCCGCGAAGGCGGCGAGGATGCGCCCGGCCAGCGAGATGTCGCGGGTCTCCACGTCGATGCCCGCCGCGCCGGCGAACGCCTCGATGATCGGCAGCAGCGAGTGCGTGGCCAGGGCCGGCGCCTCGTCGGTGTAGGTGTAGATGATCTTCGTCATGTGAGCTCGCCCGTTCGCGTGTCGTGGAGCCGCGGTGGCGCCGCAGGAGGGGTGCGCCGGACCGCCGGGTGCCGGGACGTCGACAACCTACTCGCTGGGCCATGGGGCCCGGATGGCCGCGGCTCCCCACGGGTCCATGGTCAGCCGCCCTTGTCGGAGCTGAGCGGGACGGGTAGGCTGACCGACCGAACGTTCGGTCCGGCGTGGCACGAGCCAGCCGAGGGGAGCGCAACGCGATGACGTCCACCGACCAACGCACCGAGGAGTTCCTGGCGCACATCCACGCCGGGGGCAAGGTCGAGGCCACCGGCTGGGTGGGTCCCGGGTGGGACGACGCCTGGATGCCGGACACCTACCGGCAGTTGCACCTGAAGTTCATCGAGATGCACGCCAACTCGGAGATCATGGGGGCGCTGCCCGAGCGCGAGTGGATCGCCCGCGCGCCCACGCTGCGGCGCAAGCGCTCGCTGGCCGCCAAGGTCCAGGACGAGGTCGGTCACGCCCACCTGATCTACCGGGTGGCGGAGACGCTGGGCAAGCCGCGACAACAGATGTACGACGACCTCGTCGCCGGACGCGGCAAGTTCCACAACGTCTTCCACTACCCGACCTACTCCTGGGGCGACGTCGCCTGCATCGGGTTCCTGGTCGACGGTGCGGCGATCGTGACCCAGCGCGCGCTGCTCGACACCTCGTATCTGCCCTACGTGCGCGTCATGCGCCGCGTGGTCGCCGAGGAGTCGCTGCACTACCGCCACGGCGAGGACATCATGCTGGCCATGGCCAGCGGCACGGACGAGCAGTTCGAGATGCTGCAGGAGGCGGTCAACCGCTGGTGGGAGCCGATCATGCACTTCTTCGGCACCGACGTCCCTGCCGAGGACGACCCGATGATCCACTGGGGGGTGAAGACGCGCACCAACGAGCAGTCCCGCCAGGAGTGGATCAACCAGTACGTGCCCAAGATGTGGGACATGGGGATCGAGACCCCGGACCCGAACCTGCGCTACGACGAGGCCACCGGCGTCTGGCACTACACCGAGCCGGACTGGGACCGGCTCAAGCAGATCGTGAAGGGTGAGCCGACCGAGGCGACCGCCCGCCGCCTGTACTGGCGGCAACTGCTGGCCAGCAACCACGAGTGGGTGCGCCAGATCGTCACCGGCGACCGGCCCCCCGCCGTCGCGGCCTGAGGAGACCCACCATGCCCGTCTTCGAGGTGTTCGGTCGCCGCAAGGCCGACGACCCGCTCGAGCACGTCGGCGCCGTCCACGCCGCCGACCCGCAGACCGCGCTGCTGCTCGTGCGCGAGACCCACTTCCGCCACAAGGAGGGCGTGGACTACGCGGTCGTGCCAGCCGACCAGGTCTTCCGGCTCGACGACCCGTCGCTGCTCGAACACCGGGTCGACATGGACTACCGGCTGCAGGCCGGCTACTCGGGCTTCCGCGAGAAGCGGCAGGCGGCCCGCGAGGCCGCCGACCGCCGCGGCCGCTCGCACCTGCGCGAGCGGCCCGCCCCCGGTCGTGGGAAGAAGGTCGAGGCATGACGGACACCACGGCCACGGACACCACGGCCACGGTCGCGCTGCCCGACCTCGGCACGCCGCGGGCGCAGCTGCTGCTCAGCGTCGCGGACGACGAACTGATCAGCGGGCACCGCGCCTCGCACTGGACGGGGGTGGCCCCGTCGCTGGAGGAGGACCTCGCGTTCTCCACCATCGCCCAGGACGAGATCAACCACGCCGACGTCTGGTACCAGCTGCTGCTCGGTGAGGACCATCCCGACGTGCGGGCCGGCGTGGACGCGCTCGGCCTCGGCCGGGCACCGGAGGACTACCGGCACGCCATCCTCTGCGAGCACGCCCCGCGGGACTTCGCCTACACGCTGGCCCGGCATTGGGCCTACGACCGCTTCGACGTGGTCCGGCTCGCGGCCCTCGCCGACTCGTCGGACGCCGCCGTGGCGGCCGTGGCGACCAAGCTGCTGCACGAGGAGCGATACCACCTCGAGCACGCCGACCACTGGTTCGCCCGGCTGGCCGGTGGCGGCGACGAGGCCCGGCAGCGGCTGCGGACGGCTCTCGCCGAGGTGCTCCCGGAGGCGCTCGGGCTGTTCGAGCCGTTTGCTGGCGAGGCCGATGCCGTGGCCGCCGGTCTGCTGCGGGTGCCCTCGTCCGAGCTGCGGACGCGGTGGGCGCAGATCGTGGGCGCGATGCTCGACGACGCCGGTCTCGGCGACCTGCTGCCCGGCGCCGACGCCGAGGTACCGCTAGCCGCCGCCGGCGGGCGCGCCGGACGGCACACCGAGGACTTCACCCGGGACGTGTGGCCCGAGATGACGGCGCTGTACCGCGCCTTCCCCGGAGCCCGGTGGTGACCCGCGCCGGCACCCGCGTTGACTCCGACGCCGTGCGTCGGGCGGTCGAGGGCGTGCCGGATCCCGAGCTGCCGCCGCTCACCATCGGCATGCTCGGGATGGTCCACCACCTCGAGGTCGGCGACGACGGCGCCGTGCGGGTCGAGTTGCTGCCGACCTTCTCCGGCTGTCCCGCGACCGAGATGATCGAGCGCGACGTGGTCGCCGCCGTCCACGCCGTCGACGGCGTCGAGGCGGTGCGGGTGCGGTTCCGCTACGACCCGCCGTGGACGCCCGACCGCATCGACGCGACCGGCCGCGAGCGGCTGCGCGAGTTCGGCATCGCCCCGCCGGGTGGCGCCACGGGAGCCCCGCGTCCCGAGGGGCGTCCGACCCTGCCGCTGGCCATCGCGCCCGGCAGCGACCCGCGCCCGTGCCCCTACTGCGGTGCGCAGGCGACGATCCGGGAATCGAACTTCGGCCCGACGCCGTGCCGTGACCTACGGTTCTGCGAGGCCTGCCAGCAACCGTTCGAGGCGTTCAAGACGTTCTGAACGCGGCGACCCGCCGGTGGCCCGACCGGGAACCGGGGCCGGCACGCCGCGTCTCGCGTGAGGAGAGGCACGATGGCACGCACGTTGCAGAGCTACGTCCTGGGGGAGTGGGTCACGCCAGAGGGTGACGGCGAGCCGATCCACAGCGCGGTCACCGGCGAGCTGCTGGCCATCAGCACCGCGGCCGGCATCGACTTCGGCGCGGTGGTCCGCCATGCCCGCGAGGTCGGCGGCCCGGCCCTGCGCGCGCTGACCTTCCACGAGCGGGCGGCCAAGCTCAAGGAACTCGTCGGCGTCATCGCCGAGCACAAGGACGAGCTGTACGCGCTGTCGGCCGAGTCCGGCGCGACCCTCAAGGACGCGTGGGTCGACGTCGACGGCGGCATGGGCGTGCTGGCCACCTACGCCTCGAAGGCCCGCAAGGAGCTGCCGAACGCGAAGGTCGCCGTGGACGGTCAGCCCGAGCACCTCAGCCGCGACGGCAGCTTCCTCGGACAGCACGTGTGGACGCCCCGCGAGGGCGTCGCCGTGCAGATCAACGCGTTCAACTTCCCCTGCTGGGGCTCGCTGGAGAAGCTCGCGCCCGCGCTGGTCGCCGGGATGCCCGTGATCGTGAAGCCGGCTCCGCAGACGGCCCAGGTGGCCGAGGCGCTGTACCGGCACGTCATCGCGTCCGGGGTCTTCCCCGAGGGCGCGATCCAGTTCGTGGCGGGCCACCCGGGCGACCTGTTCGACCACCTCGACGGCCGCGACGTGGTCGGTTTCACCGGCTCCGCGGCGACGGCCGAGCTGCTGCGCGGCCACCGGGCCTTCACGGCCCGCTCGGCGACCTTCATCACGGAGACCGACTCGCTCAACGCCTCCGTCCTGCTGCCGGCGGCCGCGTCCGACGACGCGCACGTGCAACGGTTCGTCAAGGAGATCAAGCGCGAGCTGGTCACCAAGGCCGGCCAGCGTTGCACCGCGATCCGTCGGGCCCTGGTGCCCGAGGCCGCGGTCGACGCGGTCGTGGACGGCCTGCGCGCCGCCTTCGCCAACGTCACGCTGGGCGATCCGACCGACGAGTCGGTGCGGATGGGCGCGCTGGTCAGCGCCTCGCAGAAGCAGGACGTCGTGCGGACGGTGGAGAAGCTGCTCGCCGGTTGCCGCAAGGTCGTGGGCGACGACGCCCCGCAGCTGGTCGGTGACGTGGACCCGGGCGCGTTCATGGCGCCGACCGTGCTGCTGCTCGAGGACCGCGACTTCGACGCCGTGCACGAGCTCGAGCCCTTCGGCCCGGTCACCACCATCATCCCGTTCCACGACGCCGACGAGGCCGTCGAACTGGTCAAGCGCGGCGGCGGCAGCCTGGTGACGTCGGTGTTCGGGGACGCGGCCGACCCCGACGCGGCGACCGTGTTCGCCGGCATCGCCTCGCACCACGGGCGACTGCTGTTCGTCGACGACGTGTCCGCGGAGACACAGACCGGGCACGGCACGCCGCTGCCGCACCTGGTGCACGGCGGCCCGGGTCGCGCCGGTGGCGGCGAGGAGATGGGCGGCGTGCGCGGCATCCACCACTACCTGCAGCGCACGGCCCTGACCGGCTCGCCCGAGCTGATCACCCGCCTGACCGGCCGCTATGCCCCGGGGGCTCCGCGTCACCTCGACGTCGACCACCCCTTCAAGCTCACCTACGACCAGCTGCGGATCGGCGACGCGCTCGAGTCCGAGGAGCGCGAGATCACGCTGGCGGACATCGAGCGGTTCGCCGAGCTGTCCGGTGACACCTTCTACGCCCACATGGACGAGGAGGCCGCCAAGGCCAGCCCCATCTTCGAGGGCCGCGTCGCGCACGGCTACTTCCTCGTCTCCGCCGCTGCCGGCCTGTTCGTGTGGCCCGACCCCGGCCCGGTGCTGGCCAACTTCGGGCTGGAGAACCTGCGCTTCCTGACGCCGGTCTACCCGGGCGACCGCATCAAGGTCCTGTTCACCTGCAAGGACAAGGTGACGCGGCGCGAGCCGGACCAGGGCACGGTCACCTGGGACGTCGAGGTCGTCAACCAGCATGGCGAGGTGGTGGCCGCCTACGACGTGCTGACCATCGTCAAGCGCGAGGTGCCCGCATGAGCCTCACCACGGTCGGGGTCGCGGGCGGCGGCACGATGGGCGTGGGCATCGTGCACCGCTGCCTCGTCAACGACCTCGAGGTGGTGCTCGTCGAGCGCGACGACGCCGAGGCCGCCGCGGCCCGCGAACGGGTCGCCGGCAGTCTCGAGCGCGCGGCACGGCGCGGCTACCTCGACGCCGACGTGGACGAGGTGTTCGGCCGGTTGACGGTCGCCGGCGAGCCCGGCGCGCTGGCCGGCGTCGACCTGGTCGTCGAGGCGGTGCCGGAGGTCGTCGACCTCAAGCAGGGGCTGCTGGGCCGCATCGAGGCCGCCGTCGGTGACGACGTCGTCATCGGCACCAACACCTCGTCGCTGTCGATCGACGGGCTCGCCAAGGCGCTGCAGGGGCCCGAGCGGTTCTGCGGCATGCACTTCTTCAACCCCGTGCCGGCCTCCGACCTGCTCGAACTGATCCGCGGGTCGGCCACGGCGCCGGCGACCATGACCGCGGCGGCCGACCTGGGCGGGCGGCTGGGACTGACCACCATCGAGGTCGGCGACGCGCCCGGCTTCGCGACCTCGCGGTTGGGTGTGGCACTGGGGCTCGAGGCGATCCGCATGGTGCAGGACGGGGTCGCCTCCGCCGAGGACATCGACACCGCGATGCGGCTGGGCTACAAGCACCCGATCGGGCCGCTGCGGCTGACCGACCTGGTCGGCCTGGACGTGCGGCTGGGCATCGCGGAGTACCTCGCCGGGGAGCTCGGCCCGCGCTTCGAGCCGCCGCAACTGCTGCGCGACCTGGTGGCGTCCGGCAAGCTCGGCAAGAAGTCCGGGGAGGGCTTCTTCACCTGGGAGTGAGCGAGCGATGCTGGACCTCACGCCGCCGCGGGAGAGCCTCGACCCGATCGAGGTCGCGTCCGTCGACGAGTTGCGTGGCCTGCAGCTGCAACGCCTGCAGTGGTCGCTGCGGCACGCCTACGAGCACGTCGACCACTACCGCAAGGCCTTCGACGACGCCGGCGCGCATCCCGACGACCTGCGCGAGCTGTCCGACCTGGCGCGGTTCCCGTTCACGACCAAGCAGGACCTGCGCGACCACTACCCGTTCGGGATGCTCGCCGTGCCCCAGGAGCAGGTCGCCCGCGTCCATGCGTCGTCGGGGACGACCGGCAAGCCGACCGTCGTGGCCTACACGAAGGACGACCTCGACGTCTGGGCCGACGTCGTGGCCCGTTCGATGCGGGCGTCGGGGGTCCGGCCCGGCATGAAGGTGCACGTCGCCTACGGCTACGGGCTGTTCACCGGCGGGCTGGGGGCCCACTACGGCGCCGAGCGGCTGGGCTGCACCGTGATCCCGGTCTCGGGCGGCATGACCGAGCGGCAGGTCCAGCTGCTGGTCGACTTCGCGCCGCAGGTCATCATGGTCACGCCGTCGTACATGCTGGCGCTGATCGACGAGATGCGCGCACAGGGGGTCGACCCGGCGGCGACCGCGCTGCAGGTGGGCATCTTCGGCGCCGAGCCCTGGACCGACGCGGTGCGGCAGGAGGTCGAGGCGACCTGCGACATGCACGCGGTCGACATCTACGGCCTGTCCGAGGTGATCGGCCCGGGCGTCGCCAACGAGTGCGTGGAGACCAAGGACGGCCTGCACGTCTGGGAGGACCACTTCTACCCGGAGGTCGTCGACCCGGTCACCGGCGAGGTCCTGCCCGACGGCCAGGAGGGCGAACTGGTCTTCACCTCGCTGACCAAGCAGGCGATGCCGATCGTCCGGTACCGCACCCGCGACCTGACGCGGCTACTGCCGGGCACCGCCCGGACCATGCGCCGGATCGAGAAGATCACCGGACGCAGCGACGACATGATCATCCTGCGCGGGGTGAACCTGTTCCCGTCGCAGGTGGAGGAACTGCTCCTCGACGTGCCGGGCCTGGCGCCCCACTTCGAGTGCGTGCTGAGCCGGCCCGAGCGCATGGACCAGCTGACGGTCCGCGTCGAGGCTCGCGACGGCGAGCTGACCTCGCCGCAGGAGCGGGACGGCGCGGCCACGCGGCTGCGCGAGCGGATCAAGGCCCGCATCGGCGTCAGCGTCGGCGTCGAGGTGGTCGACCCGGCCGCGATCACCCGTTCGATCGGCAAGGCCAGACGCGTCCGCGACCTGCGCGAGCCCCGCTGAGAACGTCAGGTCACGGTGACGACGACCTTGCCGCGGGCGTGGCCGTCCTTGACGTGGCGCAGGGCCCGCGCGGCTTCGTCTAGGGGGAAGGTCCGGTCCAGGACCGGTCGGATCGTCCTGTCGGCGACCGCGGCGGCGACCTCCTGCAGATCCTGTGGCCGGTCGGTGGCGACGAACCACGTCAGCCGCTGCGAGGTGAAGGGGGTGAGGAGCGAGGCCAGCAGGTTCCGCCCGAGCCCCCCGAACCAGCGTCCGCCGCCCTCGCCGCCGACGATGACCAGCGTGCCCGTCGGCGTCAGCGCCCGCCGCAGGTGCGAGAGTGGACGCAGCCCCGCGATGTCCACGATCAGGTCGTACGCGTGCTCGCGCTCCAGCGGGTCGGCCCGCCGGTAGTCGATCACCTCGGCGGCGCCGAGCTCGCGCACGAGGCCGGCCTTGCCGGCGCTGCAGACGGCGGTGACGGTGGCCCCGTCGGTGGCCGCGACCTGGACGGCGAGCGTGCCGACGCCGCCGCCGGCCCCGAGCACCAGTACGGGCTGGCCGGCCCGGACCCGGCCGTGGCGGCGCACCGCCTGCAGTGCCGTGTTGCCCGAGAGACCGGGAGCGACGCGGCCTCCTGCGGTGTCAGCCCGTCGGGCAGCGGCAGGCAGCGGTCGTCCTCGGCGAGAGGTCGTCCGGGGCGAACAGTTCCTGGGTGAAGCCGAGCGCGCGACTGCCCAGCGCGTGCAGGGCGTGATGCGCGAGGTCGTAGGAGAACCCGCCGGTGCGCATGAGCGCGAGCAGGTCGTCGTAGTAGCGCATGACGGCGAGGCTGATCGACGGGCGGGTCTCGATCAGGGCAGGCGCCCAGGGGTGGCGCAGCAGCACCGCGCGGGCGGTGAGGATCCGCTCGCGCATCGCGGCCTTCCAGTCCTGCGCGGATGTCCCGTCGACCGGCGCCACGGCGGCGTTGATCTCCTCGACCACCACCTCGACGACGCCATCCAGCAGTGCGTCCTTGTTGCGCACGTGGTGGTACAGGGACATCGCCTCCACCCCGAGCCCCTGGGCGAGGTTGCGCATCGTCAGCGCCTCGATCCCGTCCCGGTCGGCGAGATCGATGGCGGCGCGCAGCACCCGCTCGCGGCTCAGCGGGCGCCGCGGCGTGCGCGCCTCGGACTGCGACGTCACTTTCGGCATCTCCACCGGCCGGGGCCTACAGCGTAAGGCGCGGTGCACCGTCGCCGAGGTGCGCGGAGTCTTCGGCCGCGCGGGACCGGTCCCGCACGCCCGCGGCGATCAGCGCCTGCGCGGCCGTGTAGGTGGCCATGACCAGCGCGCCCGAGGCCGGCAGCGTCAGGTCGGCGAGTGCGGTCAACGCGATGAGGCCGTCGGAGACCACGAACAGGACCGCCCCGATCGCGGTCAGGCGGTGCACGCCCAGGGCCAGCGCCGCCATGGTCACCAGCAGCAGCCCGTAGACCGCGACCGGGACGAACAGTTCGTCGACCCGCGTCGCGAGGTACGGCATCAGCGCCATCCAGACCACGGCATAGGGGAGCAGGACCGCCGGCCGGCGTCGCGGCGGTCCCGTGCGTGCCAGCGGCCAGAAGGCAGCCACGTAGACCATCTGCGCCAGGGCGAACCCACCGATGCCCGCGAGGAACCAGCCGTCGCCAGCACCCATGAGCGCGAGGTCGCCCAGCCACGAGCAGGCCAGGGCCACGAAGGTCAGGCGCCGTAACCGTGATGGAGGCGTGGACGTCCACAGCCAGGCCGCCAGCACCGGCATCAGGAGCGGCTTCGACGCGGTCGTGAGCCAGGCGGCGTCGCCGAGGTGGCCGACGACGTTGGCGATGGACAGCGCCACGTACGCCCACAGCACGGCCATGGACGTCAGCGTTCCAGGCCGCGGAAGGTCATCTCGACGAGCGTGTCGGCGACCTCCTCCGCCGACGACCCGCGCCCTGGCCGGTACCACTCCACCAGCGAGTTCACCGTGCCGAACAGCAGCCGGGTCACCAGCGCCGGGTCGAGGTCGGCGCGCAGGTCCCCGTCGGCGACGGCCCGGGCCACCAGGTCGGCCACGCGCCGGTCGAACTCCCGGCGCCGCTCCAGCGCTTCCTGCTCGGTCGGCGTGTTGCCGCGCACCCGCAGCAGCAGGGTGACGAACGGCAGTTCGGCGTCGAGGACGGCGACGCTTCGACGCACGACGTGCTCGAGGCGGTCGCGCGGCCGACCGGTCGTGGACGCCGGCTCGTCGAGCACCGCGAACAAGGCCGACAGCGCCCGGTCCAGGGCGAGGCCCAGCAAAGCCTCCTTGCCGGCGACGTGGTGGTAGATGCTCGACTTGGTGATGCCCAGCGCCGTGGCGAGATCGCCCATCGAGGTGCCGTCGTAGCCGCGCTCGTTGAACACGCGCACGGCCACGTCCAGCAGCGACGTGGCCGAGTAGTTGGGGCGCGGGGTGGTCGGCATGGCGCGGCAGTCTGACACACGGGGGGAGGTCCGCCTCGTACGCTCAGGCGCTTCGGCGGTCGGGGAGTGGCGTGGCGGGCGGGCGCGTCCCCACGAAGCAGCGGCGGTAGGCCGACGGCGTCGTGCGCAGTTCGCGCCGGAAGTGTTCCCGCAGGTTCGTCGAGGTGCCGAAGCCGGCCCGCACGGCGATGTGGTCGACGTCGAGGTCGCTGGTCTCCAGCAGTTCCTGGGCGCGCTGCAGCCGCTGGGTCAGCAGCCACCGGAACGGCGTGGTGCCGGTGGACTCCTTGAACCGGCGCGCGAAGGTGCGCTCGCTCATGTTGGCGCGGCCGGCCAGCACGGCCACGGACAGGTCCTCCTCGAGGTGACGGCGCGCCCATTCGAGCACCCCGGCGAGGTCGTCGGCGCGCACCCGCGGCTCGGCCGCCCCGTCGATGAACTGGGCCTGTCCGCCGTCCCGGTGCGGCGGCACGACCATCCGGCGGGCGACGACCCGGGCGGCCTCGGCACCGAGGTCCTTGCGCACGATGTGCAGCGACAGATCGATGCCGGCCGCGGTGCCGGCGGAGGTCAGCACGTCGCCTTCGTCGACGAACAGCACGTTCGGATCCAGGCGCACCCGCGGGAAGCGCTCACGGAACAGGTCGGTGTACATCCAGTGCGTGGTCGCGCGGCGTCCGTCCAGCAGTCCCGTCTCCGCGACGAGGAACGCGCCGCTGCAGAACGACACGACACGCGCGCCGCCGGCATGGGCGTGGCGGACGGCGTCGAGCAGGTCCGTCGACACGTCGCCGAACGGGTTCAGGGCGGGCAGCACCACGGTGTCCGCGCCCGCGACGGCGTCGATGTCGTACGGGGTGCGCAGTTCGATGCCGCCGGCCAGGCGCACGCTGCGCCGTGGTGCGGCGAGGCGGAAGTCGTAGTCCCAGCCGGGGATCTCCGGGCGGTGGACCCCGAACACCTCGGCCGCGACGGAGAACTCGAACGGGTTGGCCTCGTCCAGGACGACGGCGGCGACACGGTGGCCCATGGCACGCAGCTCCGAGGTGGCTGGCAGAAAAGTTTCGAACATCGTCTCTCCTGCCAGTCGTGGTTGTCAAGGGTTCGGCGCACAGTGGGCCTCGACCACGGAGGACCGCCATGAACCCCACCCGCACCGCCTTCACCGCCCCGATCATGGGCAACGGCGCCGTCGCGCCGGAGCTCCTGCGGGCCCGCCTGGACGACCTCGCGGCCCGCGTCGCCGCCGACCTCGAACGCGGCGCAGTCGACGCCGCCTGGCGACACACCCGCGGCATCGAGCACGAGGCCGACCCGACCAGCACCATCGCCGAGCCCGTGCCACCCGCGCCGGTCATCGGACGACGCTTCGCCGCCGCCCATCGGCGCCTGCTCCGGCTCGCGCACGGCGCCGTCACGCCGGAGGCCGACGGCACCCGTCGGCACCCCGCGGCCTGACCGGTCGCCGGTGCCTCGCGCCCCGCCGCAGCCCCTAGGGTCCCGCGGTGGGGCGAACCGTCGGGCGGCCGGAGCGAGCGTTGGGACAGGACACGGACGCGGACGCCACCGCGTCCACGCGTCCGGGGCGGCGGCTCCTCCTCGGCGTCGTGTTGGTGGTCGCCGTCTACGCCGTCGGGGTGGCGTTCATCGGTGTCCGCGACGCCCTCGACGCGCTGGCGAGGGCCGCCTGGTGGCCGCTGCTGGCGGCGTTGGGCCTGGAGGCGATCACGCTGGTGACGCTCGGGCAGGTCCACCGCAGCAGCGCCGCGGCGGTACGGGGCCGCCTGCGCCTGCGCGAGGCGCTCAACGTGTCGATGAGCGCGTTCACCGTGAGCCAGACGGTGCCCGGCGGCGGCGCCGTCGCGGGCGCGCTGATCGTGCGTCGTCTGCAGGCCTTCGGCCTCAGCGGGCCACAGGCCACCGCAAGCATGGTGCTGACGGCCACGCTGGCGACCGTCACCATCGCACTGCTCGCCGCGGTCGGTGTCGCCTCGGCCGTCCTGGAGGCCGAACTGCCCGGGATCGTGCTCGGCGGCATCGCCGGCCTGGTCGTCGTCCTGCTCGGCGTCGTCGCCGCCGTCGTGGCGGTCCTGCGCTCGCCGGCCGTCGCCCGGCGGGTGCTCGGACGGCTCGGGCGGCTCCATCGGGCCGTCGCGACCCGCGTCGACGGCTGGCGGCGTTCCCTGGAGGTCGTGCACGACGACCCACCGACCGTGGGCAGGCTGCTCCGGGTCGTGGCCTGGTCCGCCGTCAACTGGAGCGCCGACATCGCCGCGCTTGCCCTGGTCTTCCTGGCCATCGGCGAACCGGTGTCGCTGACGGTTCTGCTGGTGGGGTTCGGCGTCTCGCAGATCGGTGCCGCCGTCCCGGTCACGCCCGGGGGCGTCGGCTTCGTGGAGAGCGGGATGGTCGGTGCCTTCGTCGCCCTCGGCACGCCGGCCTCGCAGGCCGCGACCGTGGTCGTGCTGTACCGCGTCCTGGCGACGTGGCTCCCGGCGCTGGCGGGGACGACGATGCTGGTCCGGCCCCCTGGCGGGGAGGCGGCCGCGGCCGGGGACTGACCCGACGGGTCGGTACGCCGCGATCAGGCCGTCGGGAGCAGCGCTGCCAACAGGTCGCGGATCGACACGACGCCGACCGGGGTGCCGCGCCGGGTCACCAGCAGGTGGCGGACCTGCGCCTCGCCCATCAGCGTCGCCGTCTCGCGGATCGTGCTGGCCTCGTCGACCATCAGCACGTCGGTGACGGCGAAGTCGGCGACGCGTTCGACGGCCAGCTCGACCCCGTCGGCGACCGCGGCGACGATGTCCCGTTCGGACAGCACGCCACGGACCCCGGTCGGGTCGACGACCACGAGCAGGCCGACCTGGTCGGCGGCCAGCAGCGACGCGGCCGCCTCGAGCGTGGCGCTGGGGGCCACGGTGGCGATCGGCGCGTGGACGACGTCGCCGACATTGGAGGTGAGGGTGGTGGTCATGAGGTGCCTCCTGCAGGCGGGGCCGTCACCGTCGCGCACGGGCACCTGCCGGGGCAGGGCACAAGGTCACCGCGTCGTCGGGACCTTGGCGAGGGCACTGTCGGGCCGGATCTCACCGACCGAGCAGGCGGCGCTTCTCGGCCTCGAACTCCTCGGCCGTCAGGTGGCCACGCTCGCGCAGGTCGGCCAGCCGTTCCAGCGCCCCGACCGGGTCGGCTCGCGTGGCACCGGTGCGGTGGTGCAGCATGCGCAGCTCGCGGGCCTTGTAGACGTCGTGCTGGAAGCCCTCGGGATCCGGGATGTCGTGCAGTTCGCTGCGCCCCTGGCTCCCGGCCGCCTCGAGGACCACGTCGCCGTAGCGCAACAGCCGCTCGAGCACCGTCTGACTGAAGAGCACATTGGTCACCTGCTCGAGCGGGATCTCCACACCCGTGCGGGCGATCATGCCGCGCCGCACGACGATCCGTTCCGTGGTGAGCACGTACGCGGTGAACCACCAGGACAGGACGGCGCGGCCGGACAGCAGCAGCCACAGCGCGACGGCCACCCCGACGGCCGTCCATTCCCACGGGGCGTCGAGCGCGGCGAAGGCGGCACCGCCGAGCGCCGCGAGGACCATCGCCCACGCCAGGGCGGGGAGCAGCACCTTCCAGTGCGGCCGGAACAGCAGTAGCACCTCTTCGTCGTCGGACAACAGCCGCTCCGGATAGCGCATGGAGGTCCTCCGTCGTCGCGACGCCCCGACACGGCATGCTAGGAGAGCCCGACCCGCCGCCGGGCCCTTGGACCATCCCATTGGGGCCTTGCCTCCCTGCCGGAGCGCCGCCGTTGTGGCGATGCTGATCTCGGACCGCCACACGGCCGTCCTGGTCCGGGAGGTCAGAACATGGGCACCATCGTCGTGGGTATCGACGCCTCGGAGGACGCGCAGCGCGCGTTGCAGTGGGCATTCGCGGAAGCCGAACTACGAGGAGCGGAGCTGGAGCTCGTCCACGCCTTCGCCAGGCCAGAGGTCGCGTTCATGCCGGGCATGTTGGTCACGGACCTGCCCACGGACGCCGAGCTCGAGGCCGCGGCGAAGCAGGTGGTCGAGGACGCGGTCGCCAAGATCGTCCCGAAGCCGGACGTGGCGACGGTGACGACCGTCCAGGCGGGCGGGGCGGCGGGTGTGCTGTGCGGCCGCGCCGCCGACGCGGAGCTGGTCGTCGTCGGTGCCCGCGGGCTCGGCGGGTTCCGGGGTCTGCTGCTCGGCTCGGTCAGCCAGCAGGTCGTCACGCACAGTCCCTGCCCGGTCGTCGTGGTCGTGCCGGAGCGCCGGCACGCCGACTGACGGGGAAGTTCCGCCGGCGCGTCCACTGCCCCGGCCGCGCCGCGCGGCGCACCACTCGACGCCGCCGGCGCACCGGCGGCTAGGTTGCGCGCCCGCACCGCGTCCCCCACCGAGGAGCCCGTCCGAGTGCTGGGCCCGGACGCGGCCGCGCTCGTGCGCGGTCGCGGCGTCCATCTCGGGGATCTCACCGCCGTGCTCGCGTCGCGTTACGGCGACCGGCCGGCCATCGAGGATCCCACCCCAACGCCCACGTCGGCGGCTGGGGTGGCGCTCGTGTTCCGGGACCTGGAGGAGGCGGTCGGGCGCTTCGCAGCCGTCCTGCGCGAGACCGGCGCGGGTCCCGGTCGGCGGGTCCTGGTGGTGATCGACGATCGCGTCGACGTCGCGCTGTTGCTGTTCGCCCTGGCGCGGCTGGGCGCGGTGGCAGTGCCGGTCAACCCCCGGCTCGCGCCGGCAGAGCTGGCCGCGGTGGCCGACGCCGCCGACGCCACCGCCGCGGTGGCCGACACCGACGTGCGCGACCGCTTGCCCTCGGGGCTCGAGGTCTGGGCCACCGCGGAGCTCGCCCGGTCCGTCGAGACCGCGGCTCCCCTCGCTGCCGCTGGCCGGGACCCGCGGGAGACGGCCGTGCTGCTGGCCACCTCGGGTACCACCGGGGTGCCGAAGGCGGCCGCGCTGAGCAGCCGGGGACTGCTGGGCGTACTCGGGCGGCTTGCGGGCCTCCCCGTGGGGCGTCGCTCCGGGGTCCGCGGTGGCCGCGACCTCGTCTTCGCCGCCCTGCCGCTGACGCACGTCATGGGTCTGTCGGTCCTGCTGGCGAGTCTCGCCGCCGGCGTGCCGCTGCTGCGGCGGTCGCGCTTCGACGCGTCGGAGGTGCTGGAGCTGCTCGAGCACCGCCGCCCCAACGTCGTCGTCGCCGTCCCCACCATGTACGCCGACCTCGAATCCGCCGGCGCCGACGCGTTCGACCTGTCGAGCGTGCAGTTGTGGGTCTCGTCCGCGGACGCCATGCCGCTCGACCGGGCCCGCCGGTTCCAGCGCCGGGGCGCGATGGCGCAGGTCGCCGGTCGGGCCGTGGGGGAGGCGGCCTTCCTCGACATCTACGGCATGGTCGAACTGTCCGGCCCGGCGGCCGTGCGGCTGCTGCCGCCGAGCCCGGTCGGCCGGCTGCCGTCCCCGCCGCTGGCGTTCGCGCTGCCGGGCGTCCGCGTGCGCGCCGTGGACGGCGAGGGACGACCACTGTCGGCCGGCCGCAGCGGCGAGCTGCAGTGGCGCGGAAGCGCCGTGCTACGTCGCTACGAGGGCCGCGACGACCCCGGCCCCGACGGGCAGGGATGGTTCGCCAGCGGCGACGTCGGGCGCGTCTGGCCGGGCGGGTTGCTCGCCGTCTCCGGACGCCACCGTGACCGGCTGAAGGTCGCCGGCTTCTCGGTCTTCCCCGCGGAGGTGGAGGCGGCGCTGCGCGACGCGCCGGGCGTGCGTGAGCTGGCCGTCGTCGGCCTGCCCGACGAACGCACCGGCGAGCGGCCGGTCGCGGCGGTCGTGCCGGCGCCCGACTTCGACGCCGACCGCTTCCTGACGTGGGCCGGCCGGCAGACCGCCGGCTACCGCCGTCCCCGCGAGGTGGTGACGGTCGAGGCGATCCCGCGCGGCAACCACGGCAAGATCGACCGCGACGCGGCCACGCGGCTGGTGGCCGAACGGCGCGACGACGACGCAACAGGAGCCCCGTGAAGACCGAACGACTGACCCTCCCGGTCGTCGACGCCAACGTCGACCACGTCACGGCCGTCCTCCACCTGCCCGACGAACTCACCGGGCCGGCGGTCCTGCTGACGCACGGTGCCGGCGGCGACCTCGACGGCGAGGGCCTCGTCGCGCTCGCCGACGTCCTCGCGGGGCTCGGCTGCGTGACCGTCCGCGCCAACCTCGCCTACCGCGAGGCCGGCCGGCGTGCGGCGCCCCGCGCGGAGACCTCCGTCGCGTCCTTCCGCTCGCTGTGGCAGGCCGCCGACGGGCTCCTCCACGCCGAGGGCATCCACCCCGGCCCGGTCGGCTGGGTGGTCGGCGGCAAGTCCTACGGCGGTCGGGTCGCCTCGCTCGCGGTCGCGACCGAGCCCGGTACCTCGGACGCGACCGGCGCCCAGCCGCCCGCGGCAGGCCTGCTGTTCTACGGCTATCCACTGCACCCGCCGGGAAAGCCGGACAAGCTGCGCGTCGCCCACTGGCCCCACGTGCCGGTGCCGTGCCTGTTCCTGCAGGGCGACCGCGACCCGTTCTGCGACCTCGACCTGCTACGCCAACACGTGCGCAAGCTGCCGCGACGTGCGACGCTCCAGGTCGTCCCGGGCGGCGACCACTCGCTGAAGGTCACGGGTGCCGCCAGCCCCGACGGCACCCCCCGCAGCGCGGTCCGGGTCCTGCAGGATCTGACCGACCCGATCGCCCAGTGGCTCGCCTCGCTGCACGTATGAGCGCGGGCGCCAGGAGGTTCCCCGCGTGATCCAGGAGTTCCGGGAGTTCGTCAACCGCGGCAACTTCGTCGACCTGGCCGTCGGTTTCGTCATGGGTGTGGCCGTGACCGGCGTCGTCAACGCCATCGTCGAGCGGCTGATCATGCCGCTGATCGCCCTCGTCTTCGGTCAGCCCGACTTCGACAGCGTCGGGCAGTTCGCCTGCGAGGGCGGCCAGTGCGCCGGCTCCGTCGGCGCGGTGCTCACGGCGCTGGTCAACTTTCTGCTGATCGCGATCGTGCTGTTCTTCATCGTCAAGGGCTACAACCGTCTCCAGCGCCAGCACCCCGACGAGCCGGAGCCCGAGGCCGACCCCGAGCAGGTCGTGCTGCTACGCGAGATCCGCGACGCGCTCGCCCACCGCGACCCCGCCGGCCCTCAGGTCTGACGCCTCAGCCGGTCGACTCGCTCGCGAAGCGGGCGGCCACGGCGCGCTTCACCGCGCGCCGCGCCGCCTCGTGCAGGGCCGCCTGGGACTCCGAGTCGCGCGAGCCGTGGGATCCGGGCCGCACGAGCCCCTGCTCGCGGGCCGTGCGGGCCACCGCGTCGGCGACGACCGGCACGACCGAGCGGTCGAAGGGGGAGGGCACGACGTAGTCCGCCCCCAGGTCGTCGCCGACGATCGAGGCAATGCCGTGCGCGGCGGCGATCTTCATCTCGTCGGTGACCGTGGTCGCGGCCGCGTCCAGCAGGCCGCGGAACAGCCCGGGGAAGCACAGCACGTTGTTGATCTGGTTCGGGAAGTCGGAGCGACCGGTGGCCATCACCCGGACGTGCCCGCGGGCCACGTCGGGATGGATCTCCGGCGTCGGGTTGGCCAGCGCGAACACGATCCGGTCCGGTGCCATGGTCTGCACCAGTTCCAGCGGCAGAGAGTTCGGGCCGGACACGCCGATGAACACGTCGGCGTCGCGCAGGGCGACCGCCTTGCCGCCGCTCAACTCCCGAGGGTTGACCTGCCGGGCGAGGCGGCGACGGATCGGGTCGGTGCCCTTCCGGCGCGGTTCCACGATGCCGTGCACGTCGACCGGGACGATGTCCTGGATACCGGCGGCCCGCAGCAGGTTGATGATCGCGACGCCGGCCGAGCCGATGCCCTGCACGACGACCCGCAGGCTCGTGAGGTCGCGTTCGACCACGCGGGCGGCGTTGATCAGCGCCGCCAGCACGACCACGGCGGTGCCGTGCTGGTCGTCGTGGAAGACGGGGATGTCCAGCCGCTGACGGAGCTTGCCCTCGATCTCGAAGCAGCGCGGCGCCGAGATGTCCTCGAGGTTGATGCCACCGAAGCCGCTGGCGATGCGGGCGACGGTCTCCACGAACGCGTCCGGGTCGTGCTCGTCGACCAGCAGCGGGTAGGCGTCGACACCGCCGAACGACTTCAGCAGCATCGCCTTGCCCTCCATGACGGGCAGTGACGCGAGCGGTCCGATGTCGCCCAGTCCGAGCACCGCCGAGCCGTCGGTGACGATCGCGACGGAGTTGCCGCGCACCGTGAACCGGTAGGCCGCGACCGGGTCCTCGGCGATCAGCTGGCAGACCTTCGCGACCCCGGGCGTGTAGACGAGCGCCAGGTCCTCGGGGCCGCGCACCTCGCGCGTCACCTCGACGCGGATCTTGCCGCCCTCGTGCGCCGCCAGCACGTCGTCGAGGATCGACAGCAGCTCCACGCCCTCCTCGTCGACGAGCGCGGCGGCGACGGCGTCGGCGTGGGTGTCGTCGCGGACCTCGACGGTGATGTCGCGGAAGACGACGTGGCGCTGCTCGTCGGTGCGCTCGGTGGCGACGAGTTCGGCGCCACACGCCTCCAGGACGCCCGTGACCCGCGCCAGCATCCCGGGGGCGTTCTCCAGGGCGAGCCGGAGGGTCAGGCGTTGCGGCAACGGTGGCACAGTGGTTTCCCGCTCTCCCGGGCCAGGACCATGGCGAGGATAGGCTGCCGGCCACCGTCGCCCGCATTCGCGCCGCGCGCCGTATCCGTCCTCGTCTCCGGAGCCTCCTGCATGTCCGCCGAACTCGCCCAGCGGTCCATCGACACGATCCGCACGCTGGCCATGGATGCCGTCCAGCAGGCCAACTCCGGTCATCCGGGGATGCCGATGGGGTGCGCCCCGATGGCGTACGTGCTGTTCAACGAGGTCATGCGGCTCGACCCGACGCGGGTCGACTGGCCCGACCGCGACCGGTTCGTGCTGTCCGCGGGCCACGGCTCGATGCTGCTGTACGCGGCGCTGCACCTGGCCGGCTACGAACGCCCGAACCTCGAGGACCTGCAGCACTTCCGCCAGTGGGGCTACCCGACCGCGGGCCACCCGGAGAACTTCCTGCTGGACGCCGTGGAGACCACGACGGGGCCGCTCGGTCAGGGCCTCGCCAACGGCGTCGGCATGGCCGTGGCGATCGAGCGCCTCGCGGCCGAGTTCAACCGGCCCGGCCACGACGTCGTCGACCACCGCGTCTACGGGATCGTCTCCGACGGCGACCTCATGGAGGGCGTCGCTGCGGAGGCCGCCTCGCTGGCCGGCCACCTGCGACTCGGACGGATCACCTACCTGTACGACGACAACACGATCACGATCGACGGCAAGACCGACCTGGCCTTCAGCGAGGACGTGCTGGCCCGCTTCGACGCCTACGGGTGGCACACCCAGCGGGTGGAGGACGGCAACGACCTCGACGCCCTGCGCGCGGCGATCGCCGCCGCCGACGCCGACGAGCGCCCCAGCCTCGTCGCGGTGCGCACGGTGATCGGGTTCGGCTCTCCCAACAAGGCCGGTACCTCGTCCTCGCACGGCTCGCCGCTGGGTCCCGACGAGGTCGCCGCCACCAAGCAGGCGCTGGGGTGGCCGCACGAGGAGCCGTTCACCGTCCCCGACGACGTCCGCGACCACCTCGACCTGCGCGAGCGCGGGCGGGCCGCGCGCGAGGCGTGGGAGGAGCGCTTCGCCGCCTACCGCGACGCCCACCCGGACCTGGCGGCCGAGTTCGAGCGCCGGGTCGTGCGCGGCGAGCTGCCCGAGGGCTGGACCGACGCCCTGCCGACGCTGGACGAGAAGGCCGCCACGCGCCAGCACTCGGGAGCGGTCATCAACGCCATCGCCGAGCGGGTGCCGGAACTGTTCGGCGGCTCGGCCGATCTGGCTGCCTCGAACAACACCGACGTCAAGGGCGGCGGCGACTTCTCCGCCGACGAGCGGCCGGGTGGGGGCGGCCCCGGGGGGAGGCTCGGGCGCAACATGCGGTTCGGCGTGCGCGAGCACGCGATGGCCGCGATGGCCAACGGGATGGCGCTGCACGGCGGGATCCGGCCGTACGTCGCCACCTTCCTGATCTTCACCGACTACTGCCGCCCGGCGATCCGCCTGTCGGCGCTGATGAAGCAGAACGTCGTCTACGTCATGACCCACGACTCGATCGGGCTGGGCGAGGACGGCCCCACCCACCAGCCGATCGAGCACCTGCCCGCGCTGCGTGCCATCCCGGGGCTGCAGGTGCTGCGCCCCGCCGACGGTGACGAGACCGTCGGCGCGTGGCGGGCGGCGCTGGAGCACGACGGCCCGTCGGTGCTGGCGCTGACCCGCCAGGGGCTGCCGCCGCTGGGCGACAAGCCGGCCGACGCCGTCGACCGCGGCGCGTACGTGCTCGGCGAGTTCGGCCCGGCCGACACGGAGCTGGCGCTGATCCTCATCGGTACCGGCTCCGAGGTGCAGCACTGCCTCGGCGCCGCCGAGCAACTGGCCGGCGAGGGCCACCGCGTCCGCGTCGTGTCGATGCCCTCGTGGGAGCGTTTCGGCGCCCAGGACCAGGCCTACCGCGACGAGGTGCTGCCCCCGCAGGTCCGGGCGCGGGTCGCCGTCGAGGCCGCGGCGAACTTCGGCTGGGAGCGCTGGGTCGGCGACGCCGGTGCAGTGGTCGCCATGGAGCGCTTCGGTGCGTCCGCGCCGGCCGAGAAGCTCTTCGAGGTGTTCGGGTTCACCCCCGAGCACGTCGCCGAGGTCGCCCGCGGCCTGCTGGACGGCTGACGTCCTTCGTGGGCCGGCCGCGGCCGCGACCCTCGGCGAAGGCGAGGTTCGCGGCCTCGGCCCGGCTGGCCCGCAGGTACCAGAAGCGCGCGACGAGCCCCAGCATGGTCGTGCCGATGAGGGCGTTGAGCAGCGCCGCCTGCCAGCCCGCGGTGATCTGCACGAGCCCGATGACCGGCCCGAGCAGCCAGGCCCAGCGCCACAGGCGCATCTGACGGCGGGCGATCACCACGGCCAGCGGGGCGTGCTTGCGCTTGTCGACGGCCACGCCGCGGTTGACGGCCCGCACGATGGCCCGGCGCTGGGCGAGATCCAGCGCCGCGAACTGTCGGCGGTGGTCGTCCGGGTCGGGGATCCTGGCCACGGCGTCGACTCGTGTGCTCGGGGTCGGTCGTCTGCGTGCGGGCGGGAGCGTACGGTCCAGGGACGGATCGGGTTCGAACGTGGGATGGAAGCCGTCGGCAGAGGAAGCGCCGTGCTGCGTCGTCCACGTCCGGAGCGTCCCGGCCCCGGTCAGGAATCCGTCTGGGACTATCCGCGACCGCCGACCGTCGACCCGTCGCGCGAGCACGTGCGCGTGTGGTTCGCCGGGCGGATCGTCGGCGACAGCCACGCGGCCGTACGCGTGTGCGAGACCTCGCACCCGCCGGTCTACTACCTGCCGCGGGAGGACGTGGACGCATCCGCGCTGGCGCCCACCGAGCGGCGGACCTGGTGCGAGTTCAAGGGCCAGGCGGCGTACGCGGACCTGCTGGTCGAGGGCCAGCGCTCCGCGCACGCCTGCTGGTGGTACCCGCGGCCGACGCCCGGCTACGAGGTGCTCACCGACCGCATCGCCTTCTACCCGCAGCGGGTCGAGCGCATCACGGTCGACGACGAGACGGTTCGTAGCGTCCAGGGCGACTTCTACGGTGGCTGGATCACCTCACGGGTCGTCGGGCCCTTCAAGGGCGGGCCCGGGACCGAGTGGTGGTGAGCCGGCCACCGTAGGGTCGGTCGGCTCAGATGAAGCCCTGGTCGCGCAGGTACTGCTCGGCCACGTCCTCGGGGAACTCGCCGTCGACGTCGACGGCGGCGTTCATCTCCGTCATCAGCTCCTCGTCGATCGGCGCACCCAGCTCCGCGATCAGGTCCAGCAGCTCCGGGTACTCGTCCGCGGTCGCCTCCATCATCTGCACGGCGGACAGGTAACTGATGAAGCCGTTCTGGTCGTCCTCGAGCACCTGCAGGTCGAGGGCGAGGATGCGGCCGTCGGTGGTGAAGATCTCGCCGATCTCGCACGGGTCGCGCTCGGCGATCGACTGGTAGATCACGCCGAAGTCCATGTTGCCGATGATGACGTCGGTCGGCCACTGGAAGTCGTAGACCTCCTCGATGCGCGGCAGACCGTCGTCACGGGTCGGGAAGGTCGCGTCGGCGCAGAGCGTCGCCTGATCGGGGTTCTCCTCCACCCAGGCCGCCAGGTCGGACACCGTGTCGAGGCCGTACTCCTCGTAGGCCTCGCGACTCATCGCGAACCCGTAGGTGTTGTCGAACGGTGCGGGTTCGGACCAGACGACCCCGTTCTCCTCGAGGTCCTGCTCGGCGGTGGCCTCGTACTGCTCCATCGGGTCGTCGAGGGGCTCGTCGTTGCCGAGGTAGTTGATCCATGCCGTGCCGGTGTACTCCCAGGCCAGGTCGACCTCGCCGGCCAGCAGCGCGTTGCGGGCGCCGTCGGGTGAGGCGAGGTCCTGGGTGTACTCCACGTCCGCGCCGGCGGCCTCGAGGGCCTGGACGAGGATCTGCGCGATGATGTACTGCTCCGCGAAGTCCTTGGTGCCGACGTGGAACGACGCGCCGGAGAGGTCGTAGTTCTGCGCGATGCTGCCTTCGCCGCCGTCCTCGGCGGCCCCGGCGTCGCCGCCGCCGTCGGGGGTGGCGTCGTCGTCACCGTTGCAGGCGGCCAGCAGCAGCGCTGCGGCGGCGACGGCGGCGAACGGTCGCCGCACCGATCGGATGGTGGGTCGCACGTGATGCTCCTTGTCGTCGGGTTCGTGTGGTGGACGAGAGCGGGCGGAGAAGCAGGCGGGGGAGGACGTCACAGCCCGCGGGGGCGCAGGACGTCCTCGATGATCCCGCCCAGCCAGTCGGCCAGCAGCGCCAGGCCGGCGGCCAGCACGGCACCGACGTAGATCAGCGTGGGGCGGGTGAGGGCGAAGCCGCTGGTGATGAATGCGCCCAGCGTTCCGGCGCCGATGAACGCGGCCAGCGGCGCGGAACTGACGGTCAGGACCAACGAGGTACGCACCCCGGTCAGGACGACCGGCACGCTCAGCGGCAGCTCGATCAGTCGCAGCACCTGGCCGCGACTCATGCCCATGCCGCGACCGGCCTTGACGACGTCCACGGACACCTGCTGCAGCCCGACCATCGTGCCGCGCAGCACGGGCAGGAAGCAGTAGGCGACCAGGCCGATGATCGCGGCGTTGCGGCCGGTGCGGGTGATGATCAGGAAGGCCAGGATGATCGTGCCCAGCGACGGGACGCCCTGGCCGATGCTGGCGAACGTGACGATGGACGGCGCCACGCGCCGTGCCCACGGCCGGGTCAGTGCGACGCCCAGCGGGATCGCGATCAGCAGCACGAACACGGTCGCCCACAGCGAGATGTCGAGGTGCTGCACGAACGCGGTGCGGACGTTGCTCCACGTCAGGTTGCGCTGCTCGATGGAACCGAGCTCCCGCTGCGACAGCCACCAGTACAGCAGCGCCCAGCTGGCACCGACCAGCAGCGGGGTCCAGACGTAACCGAGCACCCGTCCGGCCGGGGAGGTCGCGCCGAGCGTGACCGGCGCGTGCGGGCTCGCACCGGCGTCGTCGCCCTCCTCGAGCGACGGTGCCGCGTCCGCCTCCGTCGGTGCGCTCACGTCGCGGCCCCCTGCTGGCCGGTGCCGCGCGCCTCCGACTGCAGGTCGGCCACGGCGCGGTGGAGGGTCGCGAGGTCGAGCACGCCGAGGTAGCGGCCGTTGCCGTCGATGACGGGTGCCGCCGGGACGCTGGCGACCAGCAGTTCGGTCAGCGCCTCGGACAGCCGGTCGGTCGGCTGCAGCAGACGGCCCACCGCCAGGCCGGCGTCGCGCAGCTCCGGCGCGTCGGCGAGGTGTTCCGGGCGCAGCCAGCGCAGCGGCTTGCCCTCGTCGACGACCAGCACGGGACGGTGGTCGCCGGCGGTCAGGCGCCGTGCTGCCTCGACGTCGGCGTCGACGGGCAGCGTCGGCCAGTCGCGGTCGGGATGCGCGTCACGGACGCGGGCGAGATCGAGGCGCTTGAAGACGCTGCCGCTGCCGAGGAAGTCGACGACGAAGTCGTCGGCCGGGTTGCTGAGGATGTTCTCCGGAGTGTCGTACTGGGCGATCTGTGCGGACACCTGCAGGATCGCGATGCGATCGCCGAGCGTGATCGCCTCGTCGATGTCGTGCGTGACGAACACGATGGTCTTGCCGATGTCGTCCTGGATCCGACGGAATTCGTCCTGCAGCCGGTTGCGGGTGATCGGGTCGGTGGCGCCGAACGGCTCGTCCATGAGCAGCACGGGCGGGTCGGCGGCCATGGCCCGCGCCACACCGACGCGTTGCCGCTGTCCGCCGGAGAGTGCCTTCGGGTAGCGGTCCCGGTACTCGGTGGGCTCGAGCCCGACCATCTCGAGCAGTTCGTCGACACGGTCCCGGATGCGCTCCTTGGACCAGCCGAGCAGCCGCGGGACCGTGGCGATGTTCTGCGCGATCGTGCGGTGGGGGAACAGCCCGATCTGCTGGATGGCGTAGCCGATCCGGCGCCGCAGCGCGTCCGGGTCGATGTGCGTGACGTCCTCGCCCTCGAGGATGATCCGTCCCGAGCTGGGCTCGACGAGCCGGTTGATCATCTCCAGGGTGGTCGTCTTGCCGCAGCCCGACGGGCCGACCAGCATGACGATCTCGCCCTCGGGGATGGCCAGATCCAGCGCGTCGACGGCCGGTTGTCGCTGCCCGGGGTAGTGCTTGGTCAGCGCCTCGAGCCGGATCATCGGCTCCGATGCGGCGGTCATCGCAGGCCTTTCGGCGTCAGGACCCGGTGGCTGGCGGCCATCATCAGGTCGACGATCACGGTCACCACCACGATCGCGAGCGTTCCCACGATCGCCTGCGGAACCCCGCGCGCCGAACCGATCGCGCCGAGGCCGCCGAAGATCTCGCTGCCCAGGCCCGGTCCGCCGACGTAGGCCGCGACGGCGGCGATGCCGACGGTCAGCACCGCGCCGATGCGCACGCCCGACATGATCACCGGCAGGGCCAGCGGCAACTCGATGCGCAGCAGCGCCTGGCCGCGGCCCATGCCCATGCCGGTGGCGGCGCGCACGATCGCCTGGTCGACCTGGGCGAGTCCGGTGATGGTGTTGCGCACGATCGGCAGGAGGGCGTAGATCACCAACGTCCACACCGATGGCTGCAGGCCGAGCCCGAACCACACCAGGAACACCGAGAAGTACGCCAGGGACGGCACCGTGAAGGCGGTGTTGGTGACCGTGACGAGGACGGTGGACGCGGCCCGGTGGCGGTGGACCAGCAGACCCAGGCCGACGCCGATGATGGTGGCGATCAGGACGGAACCGAGCACGAGCAGCAGGTGCTCGATGGCGAGTTCGAGCACGGTGTCCCACCGGCGCTCGAGGTAGTCCCAGACCGTCACGTCGTCCGTCTTCGTCGAGGGCAGCGTCACGGCGGCAGGGCCGGACGCGGCCGGTTTGCTTCTCCTCCCGGCCGCGCTCCGTGGGGCGTCGCGCGGCCTCGTCCCCGGAATGAGCACGCTAGGCCCGTCCGAACGGACGAACTCCTGTCCGCTCGTCCATATCGGCCGGTGGCGGTCCGGGGTGCCGGCGTGTTGCCCCGCGGCACACACGGCGACCGTGCTGCCCGTGGCGCACGGTGACGCCGGCGCGCGCCCGTAGGCTCATGGGATCCCGCCCAGAGGAGTGCGAGACGTGTCCGTGGTGAAGATCAACGTCCTGACGGTGCCCGAGGGTCGCGGTGAGGTGCTCGAGCAGCGCTTCGCCGCCCGCGCCGGGGAGGTGGAGAAGGTCGACGGGTTCGAGTCGTTCGAGTTGCTGCGACCGACCGAGGGCTTCGACCGCTATCTCGTGGTGACCCGCTGGCGTGACGAGGCGGCGTTCGAGGCCTGGATGAGCTCGAACGCCTTCCAGAAGGGGCACGCGCAGAGCCAGGCGGACGCGGCCCGGGCCGAGGCCAGCGAGGGCGGCGGCCACCCGGGCGTGCCCGCCGGCGGCGGCCCGCAGGGCGCTGGCGCGCCGACCGGGCACGGCGGCGAGGCGGGCGCCGGGCACGGCGGCCCGGCGGCCACCGGCTCGGAACTGTGGCACTTCGACGTGGTCACGAGCGCCGTCAAGGCCTGAGCCGTCCGGCGCCGGCTCCTCACCCGGGGGAGCCGGCGTCCCAGCGGTCGATCTGGCCCACGAGGTCGGCCCGTACCTCCGGCGGCGCGAAGGCCGCGCGCGCGGCCCGGCGCTGCAGGTCGGCGAGGTCGCGGCGGTTCAGTCCCAGCAGCCGCTCGGCGTGCCGGAGTTCGTCGGTCAGCGTGGTGGAGAAGAACGGCGGGTCGTCACTGTTGATGGTGACGGCGGCGCCGGCCTCCCACAGCGTCGGCAGCGGGTGGGCGTCCAGGTCGGGCACGATCGACAGCGTCACGTTGGAGCTGGGGCACACCTCCAGCACCACCTGCTCGCGGGCGACCCGCGCGAGCAGCTCGGGGTCCGCGGCGGTCGCGATGCCGTGACCGATGCGCTGCGCGCCGAGGTCGTCGAGCGCCGAGCGGACGTTGTCGGGCGTCCCGGTCTCGCCGGCGTGGACGGCCAGGCCGAGCCCCAGCCGGTCGGCGACCTCGCGCAGGTGGCCGAAGTCACGCTCGGGCACCGACCCCTCGATCCCGGTCAGGCCGAGTCCGACGATCGGCGCGTCGGCCTCCTCGACCAGGCGCACCGTGCGCTTGCTGGCATCGACGCCCAGGTCGCGCACGCTGTCGACGATCAGGCCGACGCGGGTGTCGGGCACCTCGGCGAACCCGTCGCGCAGCGCCTGCCACATCGCGGCCGGTTCCATGCCGTTGTCGACGAGGGTCAGCGCGGTGAAGGTCGCCTCGGTCCAGCGCACGCCCTGCGCGGCCTGACCTCGTGCGAAGGCCGCCGCGACCGTCGCGAGGTCGTCCGGCGTGCGGACCTGGCGGCTGGTGGCCAGGAAGGTGTCGACGAAGTGGAGGAAGTCGCGGAACGGGGCCGGGTAGGCCAGCTGACCGTCGCGGCCGCGGACCACCTCCAACACGGCCTCCGGGTCCTCCCCGTGCCGCCGGGCCAGTTCCACGGCCGTCGGTGCGGCGATCGAGCCCTCGAGATGCACGTGCAGCTCGACCTTGGGCAGTGCGACGAGGTCGTCGTCCGTCACCCCCGGGGCGGACGCGCGGGACGAGGGCGAGGACGCGGACACGACCGGCTCCTTCGAGGTCCGCGCGGGACGTCACGCGGGCCGGCCCGGTGCACCGGTGCACCGGGTGGCGGCGCAACCTACTTCACCACCGTCCGGGGCGGTCAGCGCGACGCGGCGCCCCGACGCAGCGCCGACAGTTCGTCGGCGGCGATGCGGTCACCGGCGGCACGGTCGGCGTCGGTGGCCGCACGGCGTGCCAGCACCGGCAGCAGCACACCCGTGGCGAACGTGGCGGTCGCCAGCACGCCGGCGACGACGAGCAGGTGTTCCATGGCAGGCCTCCTGGTGCCGCGGCGAGCGGCACCGGCCGCCCGCGCCCCGTTCGACGCACCGGAGGTGTGGCGGGTTGCTGCCGATACCTCCCTGCGCGTCGAGCGCCCATCAGCCGCCACGGTGGGCGGTGCCCGCTCGTCGGGCGACGCCCGGCAGGAGCGAGCCCGGCGACCGCAGAACCCGGTACGCGGTGCATCCCGAGTCCGGTCCGGGGCGCACTTCCGGTGGGGCGGGCGCCCTTGGAGGGGAGGGCTCCCGTCCCGCCATGCCCACGTCCGGGCGTGCGCAGCCCCGCCGTCGGCCGGTCGAAGCCGGGTCGATAGCATCGCCGCGCCGCCTCGTGACGACCTCCGAGGGGTGGCGCCGACGCCCGTTCTCCGCAGGAGCACGTCCCCGATGCCGGACACCCATGCCGACGAGATCGCCACGGCGCGCGGTCGCGTCGCGCAGCTCGAGGCCGACCTCGACATCGCCGCCAAGCGGCAGCGCCTCGAGGAACTGCAGGAGCTGGCGGCGTCGCCAGGACTGTGGGACGACCCCGATCGGGCCCGCGGCGTGACCACGGAGCTGTCACGGGTGGAAGGAGACCTGCAGCGCTATGACGCGCTGGTCGCCCGTCTCGACGACCTCGAGGTGCTCGACGAGCTCGCCGCCGAGGAGGACGACGAGGGTTCGGCGTCGGAGGTGGTGGCCGGTCTGCAGGCGGTCGGGGCCGAGCTCGACCGGTTCGAGATCGCGACGATGCTGGGGGGCGAGCACGACCACGACGACGCCATCGTGTCGATCCACGCGGGTGAGGGTGGCGTCGACGCCATGGACTGGGCCCAGATGCTGCAGCGGATGTACCTGCGCTGGGCGGAGACGCGCGGGTTCGACACCGAGGTGTTCGACCAGTCGTACGGCGAGGAGGCCGGCCTGAAGTCGACCACCTTCGAGGTGCGCGGGCCCGACGCCTACGGCTGGCTCAACGCCGAGCACGGCGTGCACCGCCTGGTGCGCATCAGCCCGTTCGACTCGCAGGCGCGCCGGCAGACCTCCTTCGCCCTGGTCGACGTCGTGCCGGTGCTGCCGGAGGTGGACGAGGAGGTGGACGTCCCCGACGAGGACATCCGGGTGGACGTCTACCGCTCGTCCGGGCCGGGCGGCCAGAGCGTCAACACCACCGACTCCGCGGTCCGTATCACGCACCTGCCGACCGGCCTGGTCGCCAGCTGCCAGAACGAGAAGTCGCAGCACCAGAACCGGGCGGCCGCGCTGCGCGTGCTCAAGGCCAAGCTCGCCGAGCTCGAGCGGCAGAAGCGGGCCGAACAGCTCGACGAACTGCGCGGCGCGGTCCAGAACGTCGGATTCGGCTCGCAGATCCGCAGCTACGTGCTCCACCCGTACCAGATGGTCAAGGACCTGCGCTCCGAGCACGAGACCGGCAACGTGCAGGCGGTGCTCGACGGCGACCTCGACGCCCTCATCGAGGCCGAACTCCGGCGGCGGGTCCGCACCACGGCCGAGGCCTGACCCCGCCGGGCGCCTCGACGGTCCGTCCAGCTTGGGTAACCTGCCCGATCGTCCGGCGGCCGGCCGCGCCCTTCTCGCGGCACCGCCCAGTTCCCATAGCCAGCGGCGCCCCGTGAGTCGGGGCGCCGAGCGGTGCCTCCCCCCAGTACCGCACCCCCGGTCGGAGGATCCCTCGTGATCACGCTCCGAAACGTGACCAAGACCTACAAGCGCGGCGCCGACGACGAGGTCGTCGCGCTGAAGGACGTGTCCCTCGAGGTGGCCAAGGGCGAGTTCGTCTTCGTCGTCGGCCCCTCGGGCTCGGGCAAGTCCACCTTCATGCGCCTGCTGACCCACGAGCAGCGCCCCGACGAGGGCGAGATCTGGGTGGCCGGCAAGAACCTCGCCAGCATCCGGCCCTGGAAGGTGCCGATGCTGCGGCGCGAGATCGGCTACGTCTTCCAGGACTTCAAGCTGCTCTCGAACAAGACCGTCTACGAGAACGTCGCGTTCGCGATGGAGGTCATCGGCCGCCACCGCCGCGAGATCGACCGGCGCGTGCCCGAGGTGCTCGAGCTCGTCGGGCTCGAGGACAAGGCCAACGCCCACCCCCACGAACTGTCGGGCGGGCAGCAGCAGCGGGTGTCCGTCGCGCGCGCGTTCGTCAACAACCCCCGCATCCTGCTGTGCGACGAGCCGACGGGGAATCTCGACCCGTCGACCTCCGTCGGGATCATGAAGCTGCTCGATCGCATCAACCGCACGGGCGCCACCGTCGTGATGGCGACCCACGACCAACACATCGTCGACTCGATGCGCCGCCGCGTCATCGAGCTCGAGAACGGTCTGGTGGTCCGTGACCAGTCCCGCGGCGTCTACGGCTACGCCGGCTAGGACTGGGCGGCGTCCCGGCTCCCGACGCCGGGTCCACGCCTGCCCGCGAAACATAAGCCCTGCCACGTCCACCCCCGCCGGTGGCGGGGACGTGACCAGCAAGCCGCCCCCCGTCCCGGGGCGCAACAGCGACAAGGACGGCGCATGTCCGCGCGTTGGCGCTACATCCTCCAGGAGGCCTTCGTCGGCCTCCGACGCAACCTGATGATGACCGTCGCGGTCATCCTGTCGGTGACCGTGTCGTTGACGCTGCTGGGCGCCAGCCTGCTGCTCTCCGACCAGGTCGAGCTGGCCACCGACGACTGGGTCGGCAAGGTCGAGGTCTCGATCTTCCTCTGCGACGGGCGCACCTGCCCGGAGATCACCCCGGAGCAGCAGGAGCAGCTGCGCGAGGACCTCCAGTCCCAGCCGGTCGTCGCCGAGGTGTTCTTCGAGTCCAAGGAGGACGCCTACGACCGGTTCCGGGAGCTGTTCCGCGACCAGCCCAACCTCGTGGAGTCGGTCGACCCGGACGTCCTGCCCGCCTCGTTCCGGGTGCGGCTGGAGAACCCGCAGCTGTTCAACGTGATCGCGGAGCAGTTCGAGGCCTACCCGGGGGTCGAGGAGATCGTCGACCAGCGCCAGGTGCTCGACCAGTTCCTGCGGTTCACCAACGTCATCCGCAACGCCGCGCTCATCGTCGCCGCCATCCAGCTGATCGCCGCCGGCGTGCTGATCGCGAACACCATCCGCGTGGCCGCGTTCGCCCGCCGCGAGCAGACCTCGATCATGAAGCTGGTCGGCGCCAGCAACTGGTACATCCGGCTCCCCTTCGTGCTCGAGGGTGTGTTCGCCGGGGTCTTGGGCGCCGTGATCTCCTGGGGGCTGCTGTACGCCTCCGTCCCGCGGGTCGCCGCCCAGCTGTCGCGTGACATCGAGTTGATGCCGTTCATCGGCGTCACGCAGGTGATCGCCGTCGGCCCGTGGCTGTTGGCCGCCGGTGCCGGTATCGCCGCCTTCTCGTCGGTCGTCGCCCTCCGCCGCTTCCTGGACGTCTGAGGGGCCCGTACCCGCCGCCGTGCAAGAAACGCTCGAGACGGCGGCGGGTACGCCGACAGGGCGAGGAAGAACGTCCCGCATCGGTGGGACTTCGGTGTTACCGTTTCGCGCCGTCCGATCGATCAGGGGCCGTGGCTCGTGCTGCGCCTGCGCCACCTCGTCACCGGGACGACCGTGTTGGTGCTGCTGCTGCCGACGGTCGCCTCGGCGCAGAGCCCTGAACTGGAACGGGAGCTGGCGGACCGCCAGCAGCAGCGAGAGCAGGGCGAGCGCCAGCTCGGCGAGGTGCGCACCCGCGAGCAGGGCGCCCGCGAGCGGCTCGCGCAGGCCCAGGCCGCGCTCGAGGAGGCCGAGGCCGCGCTTGGCGAGCGGCGCGCGGAGCTGACCGCGGCCGAGGCACGGCTCGACGAAGCCCGGGCCGCCGCCGACGAGGCCGCTGCGGCCGCTGACGAGGCCAACGAGCAGGCCGCCGAGGCCCGCGCCGAGTTGCGGCGCGTGACCGACGAGCTCGAGCAGACCGAGGCCGAACTCGACGAGCAGCAGGCCCGGCTCGACCAGCGGGTGCGGGCGGCCTTCAAGTACGGCCACGTGTCGTTCGCCGAGGCGTTCACCGGCGTGCGGGACATCGCCGACTTCCTCAACTCCTCGACCTACGTCGGCAAGGTGATGGCCAACGACCGCGAGCTGGTCGAGGCCGTGCTGCGCCTGCTCGACCGGGTACAGGCCCAGCGGGAGCGGGCGCAGCAGCTGCGCCAGGCCGCCGAGGTGCAGGCCGCCGCCGCTCAGCGGGCCGCCGACGAGGCC
The DNA here is from genome assembly GCF_041821065.1 of Egicoccus sp. AB-alg2. Classification (NCBI taxonomy): domain Bacteria; kingdom Bacillati; phylum Actinomycetota; class Nitriliruptoria; order Egicoccales; family Egicoccaceae; genus Egicoccus; species Egicoccus sp. AB-alg2. The sequence continues at coordinate 445,128 of NZ_JBGUAX010000003.1, forward strand.
GAGGCCAAGGAGGCCCGGGCGGCCGAGGCCGCGGCCGACGTCGAACGGGCCGTCGCCGACCAGGAGGCGCAGACGGCGGTCGTCGCGGACAAGCGCGCCGAGCAGCAGGCCGCGCTCGAGGCGATCGTCGACGACCGCAACGCCATCGAGGACCACCTCGCCGCCGTCGAGGCGGACGCCGCCCGCCTCGAGGGCGAGATCGCCGAGGTTGCCCGCCGCCGCGCCGAGGAGGCCCGGCAGCGTGCCGAGGAGGAGCAGCGCGCACGCGAGGCGGCCGAGCGCGAGGAGCGTGAGCGTCGCGAGGCCGAGGAACGGGCCGCACGCGAGCGCGAGGCGTCCGCCGGTGGCAGCTCGAGCGGTGGCGGCAGCGGCAGTGGCGGCGGCAGCGGCAGTGGCGGGAGCGGCAGCGGTGGGAGCGGCGGCGGTGGTGGCGGCCAGGCCGCTCCACCGTCCTCGACGTCGTGGGGGTGGCCGGCGGCCTGTGGACGGGTGACCTCGCGGTACGGCTCGCGCTGGGGCCGCATGCACCAGGGCGTCGACATCGCCTGCACCAGCCAACTCGGTGGGAACCCGCCGATCTACGCCAGCCGCGGCGGGGTCGTCCACACCACCAACTGCGGCAGCGGCTATGGGCTGTGCGTCATGATCGACCACCTCGACGGCGACCTGTCGCTGTACGCCCACATGTCCAGCCTCGCCGTGGGTGCCGGTACCTCGGTCACCAAGGGGCAGGTCATCGGGCGGGAGGGTTCGACCGGCAACTCGACCGGTCCGCACCTGCACTTCGAGATCTGGAAGGGCGGGTCGCGCACCGATCCGTGCCCCTACATCGGCTGTTAGGCACGACGCGTCGGGCACGCTGGCACGACCGCTAGGCTCGTCGGCGATGGCTGCCAAGAACAAGAAGGGCGCCGGCGGCGACGGCACGAAGCTGATCGTCAGCAACCGGCGGGCCCGATTCGACTACCACCTCGACGACACCTTCGAGGCCGGCCTCGTGCTGCAGGGCACCGAGGTGAAGACGTTGCGTGGTGGCAAGGGCTCGCTCGCAGAGGCCTGGGTGAAGGTCGACCGGGACGGCGAGGCCTGGCTCATGCAGGCCCACATCCCCGAGTACGAGTACGGCAACCGCAACAACCACGACCCGGTCCGGCCGCGCAAGCTGCTGCTGCACCGCCGCGAACTCGAACGGCTGCGTCACGCGGTGGAGACCAAGGGCGTGACGCTGGTGCCGACCCGGCTGTACTTCCGCGACGGCCGTGCCAAACTGGAGTTCGCCGTCGGGCGCGGCAAGAACGTCGCCGACAAGCGGCAGACCGCCGCCAAGCGGGACGCCCAGCGCGAGATCGAACGAGCGCTCAAGCAGCGGCGCTGACGGCTACTCGGTCCGCGGCCACTTCAGCTGCGGCGCTCGCGGCCGACGGGTCCGGTGGGCATGGCGTCCGGGACGGGGACCGCCGGCCGGGCACGCGTCGGTGACCTTCCGGGCACGAAGGGCTGCGCGTGCCCGGCCGCGCGGGTTACACTGATCGGCCCGGCTCAGCCGGAAGGCCGACCGGGTTTGACAACTGCAGAGCGTCGAAACGCGCACACACCTGGGGCTGATTCGGTCTCGACCGTGGTCAGTCCGTTGCCATGGGAGCGTGCCGAGGGTGCTCACGCGACCTCGACAAAACGCGTGGGAAACCATAATCGCCAAGGACAACGACCTGGCTCTCGCGGCCTAAACACCCGCGACGATCCGCCCCTGACGCCTCGTAGGGGGACCGGATCGACATCACGAGGCTCCACCTCGCCGGCTCCGACCGTCGGGCCGGTGGGGGAAACCTTCGACGGTATGGATGCGGAGGCTGTCTGGCCCTGGAGCACCGCATCCGAGATCATCCAGGACCTACGCACGTAGAGCCCCGAGCTTCGGGATCGCGGGACCCGGGTTCGACTCCCGGCAGCTCCACCGCGGGGTGTTCGTTGAAGAACGCCCCATCCGTTCGTGGAAAGCTCGTGTGGTGAACGCGCCGTCCGGACAGCCGTCAAGGGCTGCCGGACGGGGACAGGCGACCGGCCGCCGCTCCGCCAAGGGAGCGACGGAACGGGTCTTGTCCACGCTTCCACCACACGTGACACGGCGCATCGACGCCTGCGAGACGAGACCCCGCCGACGATGTCGGCGGGGTCTCTGTCGTGCCGGTGTCCGCGTGTGGTTTCTCCGCGGGTAGCGTGCCCCCGAACGGAGGGACCATGCTCGTCTACGGGATCGGCTACGAAGGGCGCGAGCCAGCGCAGCTCGTGCAGGCCCTGTGCGCGGCCGGTGTCGAGGTGCTCGTCGACGTTCGCCAGAACGCGTCATCGCGCAAACGGGGCTTCGCCAAGACCGCGCTACGTGAACATCTCGCGGCAGCGGGCATCGACTACCTCCACCTCCGCGCGCTCGGCAATGACCGCGACAACCGTGCTGGCTTCGCGTACCTGGCGGGTCCGACCGCTGAAGCTGCGAGGGATCGCTACCGCGAGCACTTGAGCAATGGGTCTTCACCAGTGGTGGCGGACCTGCTCGAGGTGGTCCGCGAGCGAAGTGCGGCCCTGCTGTGCTTCGAGCGAGACACTCGCCACTGTCACCGCGACGTGCTCATCGACCACCTACAGGAGCTCGAGCCGAAGCTGGTCGCTCTCCCCCTCTGATCTCACGGGCGGGTAGGCCATGCCGATGACCATCCAGCCCCTGCGGGCCTGATGCTGGTTCCCCACGAAGAAGATCGTGTCTTTCGTAGGGCCCGCGATCTGGATGACGTCGCCTTCGGCCTTCGCGGGGCCGTGGTTCCGCTTCGAGTTGCGGTAGAGCTGCAGGAGCCCCCAGTCGACGACCGTCTGTGAGTGTCCCCTGCACCCTGCCTCCACGTCTCCGCAGGAGTAGTGGAACTTGAACCGCGTGGGAATCCACTCCAGGGGCCGCTTGTCGGGCATCAGCAGCGACGTCTGCGAGGCGACGGCCTCGTGTTCTGCCGACCAGGGATCATTCGGTTCGGCTGTGACGTCGAAGACCTCGCGTGGGCGGAAGGCGGCCAGGGACGTTCCCGCCGCTTCCTGCTTCCGGCGGAGCTCGCACATCGAACTCAGCATGACCGGTTCCAGGAAGTGGAGCCGGTCGCGCCACCCGGCTCGCGGTTCCACCGGCTCCCTGGTGACGATGCTGTCGATCACTGGCCGCCAGCTCTCGGGCCGCTGGTCAGAGGACGTCCGCTGTGCGTCCAGCTCGACCCACTGCCAGGTCGAGAAGCGTCCGGCTATGTCCATGTCCCTGAACGGCACTGGCCAAAGACGCGCCCACTCGAAGCTGCCCTCGCCACGCTCGCGGAGCCCGGCGACGCAGACGGTTTCGCCTTTGCGCTTCGAGATGCTCGGGTAGGCCTTCACCGTGACGAGCATCCGCAGGCGCTCCTTCACCCCATGGTGCATGAGTCCCCCTGGTTCGTGCCGAGCTTGCCACAGCGCGACGGCCTGCCGGCGGAGCCGAGGACGGACCGGCCCCGAAGCGCCGTCAGGGCGGCGTTCGCAGCCGGTCCGCCGGTCAGGCAGCCGGGTCCTCGAGGAGGTACTCGGTCGGCGGGTCGAAGTTCGCGAGCAGCACGTCTGGCAGGTCGAGCCGGTTCCCCGTGCTGAGGTGCCACTTCCGCAGCAGCCGCACGTTGGTGATGGCGGAGGACAGTCCGACGTGGAGGAGCCGCAGTCCGAGACAGTCTCCGCGGAACGCGTCACGCCGGAGGTTCCCGACGGAGGCGTCCTTTAGTGTGCCGAAGAAGCCCTCGACACGGGATCTGCGGCCGTAGGACACCTCCCACTTCTCGCTGCCCCAGTAGTGCTCCTGCTGCAGCTTCGGCTGGACGTCCTCGTACTTGAGGGTCACCGTCGCCTGGGTACACACCTTGGGCGGCGGAGTGAGGTCACCAGCGCCTTCAACGACGGGCAGCCCGAGAGCGGTAGCCGCTTCGACCGTTCCCGGCCGGAGTGGGCAACCGATCTTCCCAGCGGCGGCGGGGCAACCCCACCGGCTGTCGAGCGGGTTGCCGTTCCCCGGTCCATGACGTTCCAGCGCGTACTTGGACCGCAGGTCGATCTGCTGGCGGAAGAGCTCGAGCTTCGCCTTGCGTTCGTCGGCGTCGGGGTCCTCTCCGTTCGGGCCGCAGAGCGACTTCGGGCGCTTCTCGACCGGACCAGGGCGCGTCAGGTGTCCCAGGTGTTCGGGGATCAGCGGGCAGTGCGGCACGCCAGCCGCGACGCGTGTACCACCCGCATCCAGGAAGCCGTTGCAATCTTCACTGCGCAGGTCGAGGACCTGCCGGACGTCGCGTTTGCGCAGCTCCACGGACCACCGCTCGTGGCTCTTGAAGCTGTAGTGCCGGTCGACGATCAGTTCGGTGACCTTGCTCCCTGCCGCACGCATCTGGTCGATCATGCCGAGAGTCGCGCGCACCAGGTCCGTGGACGCCGGGGTGAGGTCGACGTACTCGAGCAACAAGGGCTCGGATTCGTAGCCGCAGCCCATCGCTGGTGCGCGCACCATGCCGTGCATCGAGTAGCCGAAGAACGTCTCGGTGCCGCCGCGCTTCTTGGTCTTGCGTCCCCACGCGCCGTCGGGGTCGACCGACCGGCGATCCTGGGATCGCTCGAGCTCGTCGGTGGTGACGTCATCCTCGAGGTACTCAGGACGGTCCTTCACCTCGGTCGGCACCTTGCGGCCCTTGTTCCAGGCCCAGACCCCGGTCTCGTCGGCGGCGTACGCGCTCGAACCGTCCGGGCGGGTCGGCAGCGTCGCTCGGATGATGCGGTTGACGATGTCGAGCAGGACGTCCTTGGTCGCGGGGTCGATCGCTCGTCCCTGCGCACCGCAGGACTTCCTAACCTTGCGGGTGAAGTTGTAGAGGCCGTCCATGGTCAGACAGACGCACGCGACACGGGTGCCGTCTTCACGTCGGACTTCCTTGGCGACACCCAGTTCGACCATTGCGAAGGGCGGGATCTCGCTGGTGAGCAGCGTATGGACGTCGTTGTAGCGCATGCTGCCCTTCGCCTGGATGCTCAGCAGGCTGCCGATGAGGAACGTCCGTGGGGAGAGGTTCCGTCGGCCTTGCTTGCTCGGGTAGCAGAAGGCTTCGAACCGTTCCGCGGCGCCGTGCGCGTCGACGAGGTGACAGGCGAGGAGGTACTGGCCGACGGTGATCATCGGTCGCCCTCCTGCTCCCGCACGTAGCGGGCGATGTCCACGAGCGTCTGCACCGACTTGAGCCCGGCGACGTCGAGGAGGTCGAGCAGCGGCACGCTGAGCTGGATGAGCTCGGCGAGGTAGGTCGCCCGCAGGCGGGTCTGCTCGATGTGCGGGCAGGTCGAGGGGATGACCGCCTGAGCCACGACCCGGTTGACCACGTCCTTGCGGTCCTCGGTGCGGCCGATCACCAGGTCATTGGGGCGAAGCCCGGTGAGCCCCTCTCTCACCAGCCCGACATACCGGGCGCGGACCGGAACGACGCGTGGACGCCGACCCGACACCTGCACGTCCAGCTCATCGACGCTCACGTCGACGACGTGGCTGCGGCGCAACGGCTTGATGTCGGTCGAGTCGAGTCCAGCCCCGAGGCCGAGCCCGACGACGGCGCACATGCTCTGTCGCCGCACAGCGGTGTTCTGGTTCCGTGCCACGCGGACGATCGTGGCGACCTCGTCGGCGAGGTACGGCGGCTTCACCCGCGGACGCGCGATGGGCTGAGGCCGCGGGATGCCGTCGTATGCAGGGTTGACCTGCTTGGCGATCTCGAGCAGGTCGCTGCGGAGGTCGGCGCGGGATGCGTCGCTCAGGTGCGCGCACCTCGGCGAGGTGATGAACGCACCGATCCGACCGACGGTCAGCAGCAGTTCCGGCTCGAGCGGCAGACCGTGCTCGTGGCTCCACGCAGTGAGCTGCGCGACGTACTGGCGCTGCTGGCGGAACTTCTCCGCACCGGTCGTCGTGGTTCGCCGCATGACCTCGATCATGGTCGGTTTGACGATCTGGAAGGTCGTGGGGGTGATGCTGGCCGGGGAGTAGTCGTCGAGCAGCTGCTGGAGTTCACCGGGCAGCTGCCGTCCCTGCTGGTGGCCGCGGACCTGCTTTGCCATCCGCCGGGCGGCGGCCTTGCTGATCTTCTTGCTTGTCACGTCCATCTCCTTCGTGGTGGACGCGACGGACCGTGAGGACGCGGTCGGCGCGGGCATTCGCCCCGATGAGGGCAGGCGCCGGTGCGCGGTGGATGCGCAGCGCCCCCGCCGGGGGGCGGGGGCGCAAGGGGGGAAGGAGAAAGGTCAGAAGCTGCGGAGCGCATCGCGGCTCGCGTTGCCGTCAGCGGGCAGGTGGTCGCGCAGGCCGTCGATCTCGTCGCTGCGGAGCCCAGCCCGCATGGCCTCGAGAAGCGAGGTGCTCTGCACCACGGTGAACGCCCACGCTCGCCGCAACTGGGTGGCGTCCAGCGGTGGCAGCCGGTGTTCGCGCATCCACCGCTTGGCCTCCGACCAGGCCGCAGGGTCCAGACCGTGGTCGAAGGCATCCGGCGCGACGATGCCCTGCTCGTGCAGGGTGAGCGCTGTGCCGATGGCGTCCGCCAGATGGCGTGGCGCGTGTTCCGCGGCTGCACGGACTGCGGAAAACTCGATGTCGCCGTAGGGCGCCGCCGTCCGGGGACCGGACCGATCAGTGCGGTTGATGCGTCGTGACCCGTCCTCGCCGGCGAGGGTCCGTTGCAGGCGGTGGAGGGCCGCGAGGTGGTTGCGCAGGCTGTTGTCCGATCTGCCTTCCTGGCGCCAGGCGACGGCGAACCGTTCGACCCACGGGCCGGTCAGCACGTCCACCAGCCGGAGGTCTGCGACCTGTGGCGCTGCCCACGCGAGCAGAGCGACGGCGGAGCCGAGCAATGCGCGGACGTCGGCCTCGTCGGCCGGTGGAGCGGCAGCGACAAGCTCGATGACCTCGGCGCGACGGGCGGTCCACTGTGGTTCGGTGAGGGTGCGCGGCCGGTAGGAGGTGAGCACCTGGCTGACCGCGGTCGGAAGCGGAAGGGGGGCGGGGGCGTGTGAGGTGTCCATGCATCCCACCGTCCGTGGGCCACCGGTGCGTGCAACCGCCTCCGCCGCGGTGAACGGCAGCGGTAGCGGCCAGCTCGCGCTGCGACCGGCTCCGGGTTGTGAGGCGGCACCAGTGCTGCGTCGGTGACGGCCGCGAAGGGCGCGTCGGTGGCGGCTGCGAGGGGTGAGCCGGCCGTCACCGTCCGGGTCGTTCCACCCCACGACCCGAAGGAGATGGCATGTTCGACGTCAACAACGCGCCCGTCACCCGCAGCGAGCTCGAGCGCTTCGCCCACCTGGTCGCCACCTCGGTCGACCATCTCGGCATCGCCCCCGGCGAGCACGACATGGCCGTCGCCGTGGCTGACGGCGCTGATGCGCTCCTGCTCCCAGGTGGGCCCGCGACACGCGATGCGGTCATGGCCGAGCTCGACCAGCTCCTGGCGGCCCCACGCAGGATGGCGGCGATGGTCTCGCTGCTCGGCTGGTCCCCGGACGCGACGCCGACGCGCCCCTCGTGGGCCCTCGTGGCGGTCGGACGAGGCGGTCTGCCGGCGGTCCTGTGTGTCCGCCGCCTCCACGAGGACGACCACTGGACGCTGGTCGACATCCGAGACGCACCCTGGGCAGTGCTCTCAAGCGCCAGCGGCTTGCGGGCCGCCATCGAGGAGGGCCGCCCGCTGCGGCTCAAGGTCGCCCGTTCGCCTGAGCTGCTGCAGCGTCCTGATGAGCAGCCGGAGCCGCCACTCGACGAACGCGGCGAACTCTAACCCCGCGGTCACGGTCGGGGTTGCCCGCAGCAGTGCGAGTCGCGACCATCCCGCTCATCACCCCCGGGCTGCCCGGCAGACAACGCTTACAGTGGCGGTCCCTGCCGGCGCGGCCCGCGGCGGGCGGGGCGAGAGCGCGAACGGACGCGAGGAGCGGTAGTGGCGGCGTACACCCATGGGGAAGCGGTCGGGTTGATCTGGTCGATCGCGGACCTGCTTCGGGGCACCTACAAGGCCCATGACTACGGCGACGTCATCCTGCCGCTGGTCGTGCTCCGACGTCTCGACCAGGCCCTGCTCGACACCAAGCCGGCGGTCTTGGAGCGCGATGCGAAGCTGGCCGACCGTGGCATCGAGAACCGCGAACCGGTGCTCCGATCAGTCTCCGGCCGGTCGTACTACAACACCTCGCCGCTGACCTTCGACCGGCTGCTCGACGACGAGGACAACGTCCCGGCCAACTTGCGCGCCTACATCGAGGCGTTCTCACCCAACGCCCGCGACGTGATCGAGAAGTTCGGGTTCGACACCCAGATCGACAAGCTGCACGGTGCCAACCTGCTCTACCCGATTCTCGCGCGCTTCGTCGACGTCGACCTCCACCCCGACCGCGTCTCCAACCTCGACATGGGCTACCTGTTCGAGGAGCTCATCCGCCGGTTCGCAGAGCAGTCCAACGAGACCGCAGGTGAACACTTCACCCCGCGCGAGGTCATCGCCCTGTGCGTCGAGCTCCTCGCGGCGGCCGACTGGGACCGGCTCTCGCAGCCGGGTGCGATCGTCACCATGCTGGACTGCTGCGCTGGCACCGGCGGGATGGCGTCAGTGTTCGAAGAGCACCTGCGCGCGCGCAACAGCCGGGCCCGGCTGATCCCGCACCTGCAGGAGATCAACGACGAGTCGTACGCCATCTGCAAGGCGGACCTGCTCATCAAGGGGCAGGACGCCGACAACGTCGCGTTCGGCAACAGTCTCACCGAGGACGCCTTCCCGAACCGAAGCGTGATGTACGCCCTGACGAACCCACCTTTCGGGGTCGACTGGAAGGGCTACGCAGGGCCGATCGAGCGAGAACACGCCGAACTCGGCCACGACGGCCGGTTCGGCCCGGGTCTGCCCGCGAAGGGCGACGGGCAGCTGCTGTTCCTGCTGCACCTCCTGTCCAAGCTCAAGCCCTACGACCACGCCACCGGGACCGGCGGGGGTCGGCTTGCCATCATCATGAATGGCTCGCCCCTGTTCTCCGGCGCCCCCGGCGGCGGTGAGTCGGAGGTTCGCCGCTACCTGATAGAGAACGACCTGCTCGAGACCATCGTCGCGCTGCCCGACCAGCTGTTCTACAACACCGGCATCTCGACCTACATCTGGGTCATCACCAACCGCAAGGCACCCGAACGCGCGGGGCATGTCCAGCTCATCGACGCCCGCCAGCAGTTCCGCAGGATGCGCAAGAGCCTCGGCGCCAAGCGCAACGAACTCGCCGACGAGCACATCGAGCGCATCGTCGACCTCTACCACGGCCTCGACGCCGACGGTGAGCAGGCCAAGCTCGTCCCCAACCACCGCTTCGGGTTCCGCCGCGTCACCATCGAACGACCTCTACGGGCCCGCTACGAGGGCGGCGCCGCAGCCGTCGATCGGCTCCGCACCTCACCCGACTGGAACGCGGCCCAGGTCCGCAAGTCCGATGCCGACCGCGCCGAGGACATCCTGGCCGGCATCGAGCAGGTCGTCGCTGACCTGCCGACTGACGAGCTGACCACGGCAGAGGCCGTTACCCGCGTCAAGGAGACCGACGGCTACACGGCGCTGTTGAAGAAGGCCAAGGACGCCATCGCTGCCGCGCTCACCGTCCCCGACCCCGACGCCGAACCACTCGTTGACGCCAAGGGCCATCCGCAGCCCGATCCTGACCTGCGCGGACAGGAGACCGTCCCGCTGCCCGACACCTATCAGCCCAACGACGACACCACCGACGTGCTCACCGACGGTGTCGAAGACCACCTCAAGACCGAGGTCCTCCCACACGCCCCCGACGCCTGGGTCGACCACACCAAGACCAAGCTCGGCTACGAGATCCCCTTCACCCGCATCTTCTACCGCTACCAACCGCCTCGCCCCCTCGCCGAAATCGACGCAGACATCAAGCAGGTCGAAGCCGAGATCCTCCAGCTCCTCGCCGAGGTCACGGAGTGACCCGGCTGGCGAGCACACGACGTCTTTGGACTGTCGCGCGCATCTTCAGCGGGCAGCAGACGAAGGTCGAAGGTGGGACGTACGAACTTTATGGGGCAAACGGAGTCATCGGCTGCACGGACCAGCTCCAGCGGGGCTCTGTCGTGCTCGTGGGCCGCGTCGGGAGCGTGGGCAGGGTCACAGTGCCCGTTGGCCAGTTTGGTGTCAGCGACAATGCGCTCGTCTGCGCGATTGACACCGCCCAACTCGACCGACGATGGGTGGCGTACTGGCTGTCAACCCTCGATTGGGGCCCTCAGCTGACTGGCACAGCGCAGCCGCTGTTGACTGGCCGGCTTTTGGCGGAGCAATGCCTGCCGTCGACGGAACTGGCCGAGCAGGTGCGCATCGCGGACTACCTCGACACCGAGACCGCCCGAATCGATCGCGTCATGCGAGCCAACGAACGCATGCGTCAACTTGCATCTGAACGATTTGCGGCATGGCAGGCATCGGTCGTGGCGCCCTGGGTGGATCCGATCGAGACCCTCGACACAACCTCGCACGCTGCGGCCAAGGCTCCAGCAGGATGGGCAGTGACCCGCTTGGCCTCGGTGGGTGACGCTGCGACTGGCAAGGTCACGGTCGAACAGCTCGCGGAGCTTTCTGAGGTCACACATTGGACCATCGAGGAGTTGGCTCAGTCGGGAAAGCCCCGACTGCAGCCAGGGGCCGACATCGCGAGCGACAAGCTCGTCGTGGAGGGCGGTGAGCTACTGGTATCGCGGCTCAACCCCCGACGAGGTCATGTGTTCCGAACCTTCACAAGCTCTCAGCGCTCGGTTGCCTCGACGGAGTTCTTCATCCTAAAGCCGCGACGGCTACCTCTTGCCTGGGTCTGGCACAGCATGCGGTCAGTACCGGTTCGGGCATACCTCGATGCCAACGTCCGATCGGCGACGCGGAGCCAGCAGCGAGTCGAGATGGCCTACATCGCCCGAACGCCAGTACTCGTCCCTCCCCGACCAGAACTCGACGCGCGATGCAGGGAGCTCGAAGCCGAACTGCAGAGCTTCGAGCGGCTGCTCGCGGTCTCTGAAGCGCAGGACCGGCTGTTGATGGAACGACAGCAGGCGCTGATCACGGCAGCGGTGACGGGCGAGCTGGAGGTGTGACGTGGCGGTGACGGGAGATGCCCTGCCCGTGATGGCTCTGCTCGCGTCGGAGCCTGGGTTGCCGGTCGTGGTGTTCGACTCGAACGCGGCGCTGCGGATGACGGTCGTCGACCGGCAGTCGGTGTACGGGCTCGACGAGTCGTGGGACGCGCCGGGTGTGTACCTGCTCGACCCGGTGGCGCTGGACGGCGCCTACGGGGTCTACGTGGGCAAGGCGCCGGCAGGGCTCCGTACCTGCCTGAGGCAGCCTCTGAAGGGCAAGGTCCATTGGGCGCGGGCGCTACTGGTGGTGCGTGACACGACCACGGGTGGCATTCGGCTCAGGTTGGCTGGCTTGAGGGGCGGCTGTACGACCTTCTGGATGGGGCGTCGCTCGCTGAGCCGTCGAATGGGAACCGGCCGCAGGACGAGACACTGCCGGCCTACGCCCGAATCGCGCTGGAGGCGGCGGTGACGCCCATCTCGGCGGTGATGCGTCTGCTGGGGTGTTCGCCGTATGCCTTCGATGAGGGCGCGCCGTCGGAGTCGCCGGTGCGGTCAGCGCCCCGGCAGTACAACGTCACGGTCGCTGACCTCATCGCCGCCCTCGCCGTAGACGAGCGTGTGAGCTCTACGCAGGCGTCAGCACAGGCCACCGCGGTTGTCAGCAGTGACGGCGGCCTCACCATCGACGGGCGGGGGTTCGCCACGCCGTCAGCTACCAGATCGCACGTCCGCGGCGGCAAGGCCACCAACGGGTGGGCGTTCTGGGCGGTCGAGCGGGACGGGACGACGGTGCCGCTCGCGACCGTCAGAGCGCGCTACCTGCGCCGGACGCAACCACAGAAAGTCGAGGGGCCGTGATGTCGGTACACAACGAGGGGCAGTTCCAGCGCGACATCGCCGCGGAGATGGTCGCCAACTCCGGCTGGCAGCAGCGGCCGGCGGCCGAGGTCGACCGAGCGACGCGGCTGCTGGTCGACGACCTGGTCGGCTACCTCGAGGCGACGCAGCCGGCGGCGGTGGAGAAGTTCGCGTCGGTCGCCGGCGCTGGGTGGCAGCAGCAGCTGGCGGACATCGTCGCCAACGACCTCGACAAGGAACCCGGTCGGGCACTCGGCCTGCTGCGTGGCGGGAAGAAGGTCCGAGGTGGGGTGCGGTTCTCGTTCTGCCAGTTCAAGCCCGCCAACGATCTCAACTTCGATCTGGTCGCCGCCTACCAGGCGAACCGGCTGACGGTCGTGTTGGAGGCGCCGGTCCGTAAGCCCGACGGCACCTGGGGTGAGGTAGACCTCGCGCTGTACGTCAACGGGATCCCGGTCGCGGACGCGGAGCTGAAGAACTCGCTGACCGGCCAGTCGGTGAAGCAAGCAGTCCGCCAGTACCGCCACGACCGCGACCCGGGCGACACGCTGCTCGGGTTCCGCTCAGTGGTGCACTTCGCGGTCGACACCGACGCGGTGATGATGGCCACCCGCCTGACGGGTCCGACGACCAGGTTCCTGCCGTTCAACCGCGGCTCATCACCTGACGGTGCCGGCGGGGCCGGGAACTACAACCCGGGGGATGGGTCGCACAAGACCTCGTACCTGTGGCGGCAGGTGTGGCAGCGGGACAACTGGCTGGATCTGCTGCACCGGTTCGTGCACGTCACTCCCGCCGACCCGGCCGACCCGGGCGCGGTGACGCAGATGATCTTCCCCCGGTTCCACCAGTGGGACGCGGTCCGCAAGCTCGAAGCGCACGCCCGCACCCACGGCACCGGCCAGTCCTACCTCGTCGTCCACTCGGCAGGGTCGGGCAAGTCCAACACCATCGGCTGGCTCGCCCACCGGCTGACCGGGCTGACCGACCCGGCAGGGACGGCCCGGGTGTTCGACAAGGTGATCGTCATCACCGACCGCCGCGTGCTCGATGCGCAGCTGTCGGCCACGGTCGCGCAGTTCGAACACGCCTCGGCGGCCGGCAAGGTCGTGTCGGTCGACTCATCGCGCGAACTCGCGGACGCGTTGTCGCGGCCCTCGACCCGCATCGTGGTCTCGACGTTGCAGAAGTTCCCGTTCGCAGCGCAGCTGGAAGCGATCCGAGACGCTGGCGGCGGCCGGTACGCGGTGCTGATCGACGAGGCCCACTCGTCACAGTCGGGGGAGTCGGCCAAGCAGCTCAAGGAGGTCCTGCGTCCGGCGGACCTCGGCGCTGGCGAGCAGGTCGCGCTCGCGGCTGAGGAATGGGCGGTCTACGACGACGCCGACCCCGTCGCCGAGGCGGTCGCGGCGTCGGCAAAGGCGCGAGGGCGGCCGGACAACGTGTCGCTGTTCGCGTTCACGGCGACCCCGAAGGGCAAGACGCTGGAGCTGTTCGGCACCCGACACCCAGATGGCAAGCTCCGCCCGTTCCACCTGTACTCGATGCGCCAGGCCATCGAGGAGGGGTTCATTCTCGACACCCTGCGCAACTACACCACCTACGCCACGTTCTGGAAGGTCACCACCGATTCCGGCGCCGAGGTCGAGAAGTCAAAGGCCTCATCGGCGGTCACCAAGTACGCGGTGCTGCACCCGGCGATGATCGCTGAGAAGTCCCAGGTCATCGTCGAGCATTACCGGCAGCACGTCCGCCACCGCATCGGCGGGCAGGCCAAGGCGATGGTGGTCACGCGCAGCCGGCTCGCCGCGGTCCGCTACAAGCAGGCGCTCGACCGCTACATCGCCGAGCAGGGCTATGACCTTGGCGTGGTCGTGGCGTTCTCCGGCAAGGTCCAGGACCCCGATGCACCGGAGGTCGAGCACACCGAAGCGTCCATGAACGGCTTCGGCGAGTCCCAGACCGTCCGACGGTTCGACGGCGATGACATGCACCTGATGGTCGTGGCGGAGAAATACCAGACCGGGTTCGACCAGCCGAAGCTGCACACGATGTACGTCGACAAGAAGCTCGACGGCGTCGCCGCTGTGCAGACCCTGGGCCGGCTCAACCGGTCCCGCGATGGCAAGGACGACACCTTCGTGCTCGACTTCGTCAACGACCGCGACGGCATCGCCGCCGCGTTCGAGCCGTTCTACGACGGCCCCGTTGGCGTTCCCACGGACGACCAGACCCTCTACGAGGTGTGGCAGCGGCTCGAGGACCACCACGTCCTCGACGAGGCCGACCTCGCCACCTTCGCGCAGGCTTGGTTCACCTCCACGCCCGACGACCGCAGCGCCCACCCGCTCCTGCACGCGGCGCTCGCACCGGCCGAAGCACGGTTCGAGGCGCTCGACGAGGAGCGGCAGGAGACCTTCCGGACCGCGCTGGCGCAGTTCACCCGCATGTACGCCTTCCTCGCCCAGGTGCTGCCCTACGCCGACGAGGAGTTCGAGAAGGCCTACCCCTACGCCAAGATGCTGCTCAAGCGCATCGGCGCACGCGCCGGTACCGCGCTGGACCTCTCCGACGAGCTCGAGCTCACCCACCTCAAGCTCGCCGAACGCGGCACCGAGGACATCCACCTCGAAGGCGGCGAGCACGACCAGACCGCGTTCACCGGCACCGGGCAAGGCAGCCTGACCGACGAGGAACTCGCCCTGCTGTCGGAGGTCGTCGACGCGATCAACGACCGGTTCGGCGCCGAGGTCACTGACGACGACAAGATCTTCTACCAAGCCGTCGGTGAGCGGATGTCGGCCAACCCCGAGCTCCAGCAGCAGGCCGCCGTCAACGACGAGGCGACCTTCCAGTACGCGTTCAACGACGCGTTCATGGAAGCCGTCATCGACGCCATGGAACACAACACCGACCTCGGCAAGCGCCTCCTCGACGACCCCGCCTACGCCAGCATTGTCAAGACCTGGATGCTGCGCTACGTCCACCGCCGCGCTGCCGAACGTCACGACACGCCAGAGCTCGACCTGGAAGCCCCGTGATGGACTACGTCGCTCATCGCCGCATCGAAATGCGCACCGATCCGACCGTGTCCGAGAAGTGGCTGCAGGAGCGGATCATCGCCGACCCGGCGCTACTCGGACTGGGTGAGGTCGACGTCAAGGACGTCGAGCGTCGTCAGCACGCGACCGGGCGCCTCGACCTGCTGCTGCACGACGCGGAGACCAACACCCGCTACGAGGTCGAGCTGCAGCTCGGCGCGACGGACGAGTCCCACATCATCCGCACGATCGAGTACTGGGACAACGAACGGCGACGCTACCCGCAGTACGAACACGTCGCGGTCATCGTCGCCGAGGACATCACCGCCCGCTTCTTCAACGTCATCAGCCTGCTCAACGGCCAGATCCCCATCATCGCCATCCACGTCCAGCTGCTCGAGGTCGGGGAAGCACGGACCCTGGTCTTCACCCGGGTGCTCGACCACGTCACGCTCGCCACAGATGATGAGGACGAAGCAGCCGAGCCGGCCGACCGCAGCTACTGGATCGCGAAGGGCTCCCAGGCGACCGTCGAGCTCGCTGACCGGCTCCACGCCATTGTCGAGCCGGTCGATCCGGGTATCGAGCTCAACTACAACAAGCACTACATCGGGCTTGCCAAGCAAGGCGTCGCCAAGAACTTCCTGATCATGCGCCCACGCCGCCAGCACCTCATCGCCGAGTTCCGCCTCGCCCTCGACGAGGCTCGCCGCGAGGAGCAAGAAGCACTCGGCTTCGACGTGCTGCCCTACGACACGCGGTGGAACGCCTACCGCTTCCGGCTCACACCAGAGGATCTCGAGCAGCGAAGTGACGCACTCCGTCAGCTCGCGGTCGACGCTGAGAAGTACTACGGCACCCGGGTCGGGGGCGGCTGACCATGGGGCCTGTCGAGACCGCCGTCCGGCGAGGCTGCGTGGCCGGCCAGAGTCTGCTCACCCCGACCGGTGCCAGCTTCGTCCTCGACCGGATCGACGCCAGAGGGATCGTGCTCCTACTCGGGCAGGGACAGTCGCACACCCGCCTGCCGTGGCAGGCGCTCGAGGAGATCCCCGGGGTCTTCGAAGGTCGCGGCTGGCTGCGCACGACCGGGACCTTCGACACCGAGTCCGAGGAAGGCTCCCTGAGTGCCCACCTGAAGCGCTTCGTGAAGCGCGAGACCGCGAACTGGGTCGCAGTCGTCCTCGAGAAGGCAGGTGTGCTCGAGCTCGACCGGAGCCGACCCGTCCGGGCACGGTTGCGCGACGACTTCACCACCGGACCGTAGACGTGCAGTGTGGTCCCGAGCCGTCTGCCCGAGCGTCGCGGCGTGGCACGTCACAGCCCGCAGCGACACTGGCTCCGTCACAGGGCGGTGCTGGAAGGGTCCGGAGCGATGAACGCAGAAGCGAACGAGGCGCCAACGCTCGAAGAGGCCGTGCAGCGCATCGCGGTCTTCGCCGAGCGCATGACGCAGCACCACGAGCAGCAGGGGTTCGGAGAGGCGCGCAGCTGGCGCCTGGTCGTTCACGAAGCTCGAAGGTCTCTCGGTCTCGACCCGGTCCTCACCGCGCCGGCAGGCGAGCCGCTGGACCGGCGACCCGCGAACGATGAGCTCGAGCGGCTCATCCGCCGCAGCCGGCTCGTACGCGAGGGCAGCACCGACCTCGCGCTCGAGACGCTCGATGCACACGAGCTCCTCGGGCAGCTCGCCGCTGAGCTGCTGCTGTGGCGCCACAGCCACCCCAACGACCTGCCCGGTTGACGTAAGGGCCGGTTATCGGTGCACGAGCGTCTCGTCGCTCCCAAGGAGGAACTATGCACGTAATGGTCTTCGGAAACGGGCTCTCGTACGCGCCCACCGGTGGGCGCCTTGCCCTGCCCCAGCTCATGCCCGCCGTCTGGGAGTGGCTGGGCGTCCAAGGTCTCGATGAGGATGTTAGAGCCATTGTCCGATGGAGTCGGCCGGATCAACCAGAGCTGGACGCCGCCGACAACGAACGCAACTTCGAAGCGATCGCGGGTGCCCTTGACCGTCTCTCGCGGGGCGGTTCGCGAGATCGTTCCGCTGATCAACGCGGGCCTGGGTATCGCAGACGCTCTGGCCGACGCTTCCCATGCCCTGCGAGTTCTCTACGTCCGCGTCGTCGGGACAGCGCTGCTGGCCGTGGACAACGCGGTTGCCCCGCGGGACTTCGACCCAGCCCATCCTTACGTAGGTGCCGACCGGATGGCTATCCGAGAGATGGGCATCGCCCTCTGGGAGCTGTTCGAACGAGAAGGTTTGGCCATCTACACCTTGAACTACGACTCCCTGTTGATGGAAGCGCTCCTCGATAGCCGCGATGGCAGAGTGGTCTACGACGGGTTTCCGTACGGGGAACTCGCTTACCCGCTCGCACCTTGGCCGAACCAGCTGCCGCTCTACCCGCTGCACGGAACGTTGGGCGCCTACCAGACACCTGACGGCAGTGTGCGCAAGACGCGGATGGAAGACGTGAGAGCCCGAAGGATGCTCGAAGGTTGGCGTGACGGCGACTTCGGTCCTGGTCTGCCCGCCGTGGTCCTCGGGGACGCGAAGCGCCACAGCATTCGACAGGAGCCGTTCGCTTCCTACTACGAGGCACTGAGCGTGGACCTCGAGCGTGCATCGAGCGTGGTCGTCGGTGGATACGGGTTCGGGGACGTGCCGCTGAACACACGGCTTGCGCGATACCTGGCCGCGGACAACCAGCGACTCCTACAGGACTGGCGACCGACGGCTACTCAAGCGGTAGACGATGTAGTCGCAGCTCTTCGCGGCGCCCTGCCGGCAGGAAGCACCCTCGACGAGGCCCAAGTCCTTCCGGTGGACGTCGGTCTACCCAGCGCGGAGGCTGTCCGGGCGCTTGTTGGTCCGTAGGCCCTCGCTTCGGCGATGAACCGGCTCAGGGCCGGCGTCACCGTCTGCGTCTACGCTGCTGTCAACGATGGGGAGTGGGGATGAACTCGGAACGGCTTCATGCGCTGCTCGCTGAGGTCCTGCAAGAACTCAAGTCGGACAAGACGCCTGAGCTGCTCGAGAACCTCGTGGCCGCTCTACGCCGTGTGGTCGAGCAGCCCAATCAGCCTGAACCGCAGCAGAAGGTGAGTGAACTGCGCACTCAGCTGCGCGAAGCTCTTGGGCGCGCCTCCAGCGACGGTTTCTCGCCCGGCTGGCGGCAGCATCTGGAGGAACTGGGAATCGCCCACTTGCTCGGCGCAGAGCTCCTGCAGACCATCGAGTCGGTCTTCACGGCCAACGAGATCACCCCCGCCTCTGCAGCAGATGAGCTTGAGCCGGTGCGTGACGACCTCGCGCAACTGCTCGAGGCCGTCCAACAAGCAGTCGCTGGACTGGGGAGCTTGGGGGTCGGTCGTGAGGAACTGGAACCCGGCGCCTACGAGCTCGGAATCCTCGTACCGCGACACGCGGTCGACAGTGAACTTGCTGAGCTGGGTAACGAGTTCATCGAGATCGAGCGCATCCTGCTGCCCTTCGTCGAGCTCGCGACGGGAAGTCGGCCCCCGCTGCAGGTGCGGGCCATCGGCTCGTCAGACTTCACAGCTTTCTTGGACGCTCTACCCGCAGCGGCCGCGTGCGTAGCGGTCGCGGTCGAGCGGGTGATCGCGCTCTACAAGAACGTCCTCGAGCTACGCCGACTGCGCAACGAACTGAGTGATCACGAAGTGCCGCCAGAAGCGCTGGAGGGGCTGAAGCGCCATGTCGAAGCAACGATGGAGCAGGGTCTGGAGCGGGTCGTAGAGGAGCTGAAGACTGAGTTCCCCGAGCACCTGGACGGCCATCGTCGCAACGAACTGACTTCCGAACTCTTGCGGTCCCTGAGGAAGCTCGCCAACCGGATCGACGCTGGATACAGCGTGGAGGTACGACACGAGCCGTTGCCCGAGCCGGAGGAGGATGCGGAGGATCCAGTCCCGACTTCCCAAGAGGACCTTGCCTACAGCCGTCTGGTGCGCGAGCGACTCCCCGGTCTACGGTTCATCAAGCTCGACGGTCCGCCGATCCTTCAACTTCCGGAGGGTCCGGACGACGGGCATGCCGGTAAGGGCAGCACCGGTGTATGACCAGACCGCCTGAAGTTGCTGGCACCCGATCGAGTGAGGTGCCTGTGATCGCTGGGAACGACCGGTTCCCCTTCGGAGCTCCTTCCACCCTGCGACCTGCCAATGTGCCGCCCTCTGGCGACACCCACCTCGCGGTCGTCGGCGTCTACCCGAGTGCACTTCACGTCCGCTGGGACCTGCCTACTTGGGCTGTCGCGGGTCAGGATCTGCCGCCGCGTGTCGGTGCACTGGCTGTCGACGTTGAACCGACCGTGTTCTGGGACGGCACCGACCCCGAACCGACAGAACTCGTTGCGGCATGGCAGCAACGGGTCGGCTTCCTCTCTGGTGACGAGCCGGGGAAGCACGGGCACGTCCGCGAGACGATGAACGGCACCTCGGGGCGCTCCGTCGTCGAGCGAGTTCTCGGCCCCCTGGGCGTCGATCCCTGCCGGACGATGTTCACCGACCTCGTCCCGCGCTTCTTCGTGAAGACGGGGACCGGCGGTCGCGCCGAGCAGGGCGATCGCATCCGGGACGTGTACGAACCGTTCGCTCGGCTCGTCGGTCTTCCGCCGGCGAACCTGCCGGCCCGCCCCGCACAGCGACAGCTGGTTTCGGGCGTCGTAACGGAGGAGCGAAACCGACTGAGGAACGAGCTGGCTGCCGCGGGCGCGTCCGTGATCGTGACGCTGGGCAGCGAGGCGCGGGAGGCCCTTCGTCAGATCGTGGACGACGCCGACGGCGTTCCGGCACGCGACCTCCGGCGTGATAACTACGGCGAACCTGGCACCTTGCGTATCGGTCGGTACCGGGCACGGTGGTACGCGCTGACACACCCGGGCAACCGCTCGCCCGCCTGGCGTGAGGTTCACGCCCAGTGGGAACAGACGGTAAGACCGGCCGGGTGACCGCGTTCGTTCGTTGAAAGGCCGTGTGACGAACGGAGGGCAGCGGTGTGGATCCCTCGATGCGGCGCCGGCCGGAACGGCCCCCCGTGATGTCGTAGGCGGGGGTGCGGGCTTTCGCCGAACACCCCACCGCGAGCCACCGTGGCAGACGTACGTCACCGAACGTGCCTTCGCAAACGGTCCAGCTCACCAAGCTCGTGTGATGAACGCGCCTCCCGAATCGTCGCCAAGGACGACTCGGAGGGGACGGGCGACCGGCCTTCGTTCCACCAAGGGGACGCGGGAACGGGTCCTGTCCACGCCTTCATCTCACGATACCCATGGCGCGATTCGACGCCTGTAGTGACGAGACCCCGCCGATCAGTTCGGCGGGGTCTCCGTCGTGTCCGGGCCGGGTCGGCCGGCGGGCACGACGGGCATGGCCGGGAGCGGATCTCGTACCAGGCCGACCTTCGCCTCTACGTGGACCGCCTCGAACGGGCGGACGATTCGTTCACGGCGTTCGGCGCGCGCGGTTGCGGGTGGTTCACGATGTCCGGATCCGACCCCGTCCTTCTCAGGTTGCCGTTCGATGGCTCTTGGCTGGCGCGCAACAGCCCTGTCCGACGCGTGCCCAGCCACGGTACCGATCTGTTCGCCACGACCTACGCCATCGACTTCATCGCCGTGAAGGATCGGCGCACGGCGTCCACCAAGGACTGGCGCACGCTGTTGACCACGGAGCCGGCGGCACGGTTCTTCGCCTTCGGTCAGCCGATCGTCGCACCGGCGAGTGGCCGGGTCGTCGCCGCACACGATGGCGAAACCGATCACGCCGCTCGCCGCTCGCCGCCCTCGCGGGTCTCCTACGCCCTGACACAGGCGGCGCGGGCACGCGCGGGTGCTGCTGCGCTCGCGGGCAACCACGTGATCGTCGAACTGGAGCAGCAGCGCAGCCACGTCGTGCTCGCCCACCTGCGCGCCGGTTCCCTGCGGGTCGACGTCGGCGCCAGGGTCGTCGCCGGCCAGCAGTTGGCCGCCTGTGGCAACTCGGGGAACTCGACGCAGCCGCACGTCCACATCCAGGTCATGGATGCTGCGGATCCGTTCACCGCACGCGGTCTGCCGATTGCCTTCGAGAACTATCGGGTGTGGCGCCGGCGGAGTAGGACCCCGGTGCTGGTCGATCGCGGCATCCCCGAGGAGTTCGAAGTCGTCGAGCCGCTGTAGTTCCACTCAGTGACGAGACGGCCCGGAAGCAGGTCGTCCCGCTGCCGCGCGGGGACGCGTCCTGACTGGCTGGTCGGTGACGACGATCACGTGCTCGCCCCGGGCGGTCCCGAACGAAGTCGCGGCACGCCCCGAGCGCCCACCGCCGGACTCGCGTCATCAGAACGGCAGGGCGTCGGGGCCGCCTCGGGTGGGTTCGGGTGGGGGCGGGGCAGGGTCGGTCGGCCCGGGGCCGTGGTGGCCGGGCGGTTCGGGGCGGGGTGGTCGTCGTCGGCGGGGGTCGTTGGCTGGCCGCCAGGTCGTGGGGATGGTTGTGGTGGTCAGCCCGGAGCGGGCATGCACCCAGGTCCGGGTGCCGCCGCGCCGTTGGGTGACCTGCCAGCCGGCCGACTCCTTGTCCCGGTTGGTGCGGGCGCACAGCGGTCCGAGGTTGTCGAGGTCGGTCGTACCGGCCGGCGTGTTTGGGCCGGCCGGCCACCAGGGGGCGGCATGGTCGATCTGGGCGCCTCTGGCGGGGCGGTCACAGCCCGGGCCGGTACAGGTGTCGTACACGGCGGCGAGGATGTCGCCGAACGAGCCGGGCGGTCGGCGTGAGGCACGGCCGATGCCGAGGACCTCGCCGTCGTCGTCGATGATGATCGTGCGCAGCCGGGTGCCGGCCCGCTCGAGCAGACGAGCGGCCGCCGCAGAGGTGAGCCGCAGCCGGCCACCGACCAGGGTGGTGAGCAGGTCGGCGGGCAGCCGGTCGTCGAGCAGCGCGTCGAACGGCAGGCGGATCAGCAGCCGGGGCGCGGGCAGCGTGTCCCGCCAGTCGGGGGCGGCCGACGCATCGGCGACCTCGGCGACCTCGGCGACCTCGGCGGGGGGCTCCCCGTCGGCGGTCTGGAACGAGCCGGTCAGGCGGGCCAGCAACGTGTCGAGGCGGGCGGCGCTGACGCTGCCGGTCGCCTCGATCGCCGCGGCGGTGGGCGTGGTGGCGGCATCGATCAGGGCCAGCCCGGCGGCGTCGAGTTCGGCGTGCAGGGTGCCACCGGTTCCGTCCAGCCGCGGCTGCAGATGCAGGAACCGGCCCGCCTGCGCGTCGCGTTCGCGTGCGGCGAGGTCGTCGGTGTCGAGTTCGTCCACGGCATCGACCATCTGGCGCACCAGCACGTCGGGGTCGGGACGTGCAAGCCGGCTGAGCTCGTCGAGCAGGGCGGCGAAGAGCTGGTCGAGCTGCTGGTCGAGTTCACGGCGGGCGTTGCGCAGCCCGATGGTCAGGCCACGTAGCTGTGCGAACGAGATCCGGTGGCCGCGGACGGCCGCGTGCAGCGACGGGAGGCGTCGCAGCAGCCGGCAGGCCCGCAACAGCAGGCGGCGGTCCATGCGTGTCTGAACGCCGATGGTGGCCAGCCAGTGCTCGATGCCGACACCGGTGGTGCGCTCGACCGTGTCGTTGGCCAGCAGGTCGGCCAGCCCGGCCACGGCGTCCAGCAGCGCGCCGTCCGCGGCCTGCAGCCGCTGGAGCACCCCGGCCAGTTGCGGCAGCTCGGCCAGTACCGGCAGCCCGAACGGTGCCTCGGACGTCGACGGCGAACCCGTCGGGCCGGCCGGCGACGCCTGGTAGGCCCCCTGGTGTTCGCCGGCCAGGACCGGGCCACCCGGCCGGCGGGCGGTGCACCGCTGGCGCCGCCCGTGGGCGACGGGCGCGGTGCGGATCCGGGTGGTCGAGTACATGGCCGACAGTGAACACCGACCCTGTGACATCCCGACGGGGGCACCTGGACCGCAGCGATTCGGGACGTTCGTCACTGCGGGCCCTCCGTGTGACGGCCGACACTCGGCGGGTTCGTGTGATGAACGCGCCTCCGGGTCAGCCACCAAGGGCCGGACCGAGGGGACGGGCGACCGGGCGCCGCTCCGCCAAGGGAGCGACGCAACGGGTCCTGTCCACGCCTTCATCGCATGAACGCCCGGCGTGAGCGACGCCGGAAGGAACGAGACCCCGCCGACCCCGGCGGGGTCTCCGTCGTCCGCGACCGTTCGACGTCGCCGTGGCTCGGCCGATGCCCGGTTCGACGTTGGCCCCCGGGGTCGTGCTGCCTATTCCCCGGGGGTCACCCGGGTATCGACCCGGTCGATGTCATGGGAGGATGGCCGAACGGCCGGAGCGTGTCCGGCCGAATCGGTCGGTCGCGCCGTCATGGCGGCGCATCGGCCAGGGGTCGGGCGCGTGCCGCGGGCATGCGCCCGCAGGGGCCGGTCACGCGTGGGCCGACGCCTGCACCAGGGGTGACAGGAGCAGGGGCCGATGCTGACTCGACGGATCGTGCTCGCCGCAGGCACCGTGGCAGCCGTGGCGGCCACGACGTTCCTCGTACTGGGGGCGATGGCGAGCGATCTCGAAGTCGTCGAGTCGTCGACCGCCGACGGCTACCAACAGGTGAGCGTCACGTTCTCCAAGCCCCTCTCGGCCGGCCCGGCCGACGAGGACGGCGAGCAAGAGGCGGCGACCGGCGCGCGGGTGGCCGTGCTCGACGCGGACGGGCAGGAGTCCGGCGACGTCGAGGTGCAGTCGTTCGCCGCGACCGGTGACGGCACGACGTGGGAGGTGACCCTCGACGGGCCGGTCGAACCGAACGTGACCTCGCTGCGGTTCCAGGGCTTCTACGTCGATGAGGACGAGCCGGCGCCGGCTTTGACCGAGCCCGTGCCGATGACCGAGGCCGACCTCTACCTGCTGGCGGACGACCTCGGTGCACTGCCGCTGGACCTCGCGGACCTGCAGCAGCTGCCGTTCGCCGGCACGTGGCTGGCCGACCTGCGGACCGCGGCGTCGGCGGTGACGACCCCACTGGACGGGGACGGCAGCCGCCCGGACGGCGCACTGCCCGCCGCCATGGAGGCGGCCCTGCTCGAGGACCCCGAACTCGACCTGCAGCTGCCCGACGGTCACGCGCTGGTCGACGTGGAGCTCACCACGACGTCGACGCCGCGGGCCCTCAACGACCTGCTGGCCGCACCGCTGCCGACCCGTGCGGCGCTGGCTGCCGAACTGGACGGCGACGAGCTCACCCAGCGGCGCCTGGCCGAGGCCATCGAAGACGTCGGTCTCACGTTGGGGTTCGGCAACCGGACCCTGCGTCTGCAGTTCGACGACACGCACGCTGCCGCCGCGGTCGTCGACGAACCCGCCCTTCCGGTCGAGGAACTCGGCCTCCTGGTCGAGGAGCCCGACCTCGACCTCACGCTCGGCCTGCGCAACGGCCTGGTCGTCGGCGTGACCGCCATGGCGGACGGTGCCGGCGACGCCACGACCGACACGCGCGTCCTGGATGCCGGCACCGACCTGGCCATCGCCGTGCTCGTGGACCACGACGACGACCTCGCCGCACGTCTCGGCTACGTCGACGCCACCGCGACGGGTGTCGACGCCGACCTGGACGTCCAGGCGCCACTCGGCCTGTCCTGTCCCGACGGGGCTGCGGCGTGCGAGCTCGACGGTGTCGTGACCGCCCCGACGTTCACGGGGGGCGGCACGCTGACCATCGACGCCTTCGAGGTCACCGACCGTGACACGACCCACACGTACGACGTGACCGATGGTGACGACCCGCTCACCATCACCGTGACGGCCTCCGCGGACGCGGTGGACCTCGCCGTCACCCACCGCCAGGCGTTCGACGACGCCCGCCTGATCCGCTTCGACACGTTGGCGTCCAACGCGGTGACGTTGGCCATCGAAGGCGTCGTCCAGTGGCTCGACGCGCTGCGCGAGGACCCGGTCGCCGGACGCGCGATGCCGCTCGTGGCCGGCTCACCGCTGGACGCAGTGGACGTGGCGGCTTTGCTCGGCGAGGAGCTCGACGAGGTCGTCGGCGCCGTGGTCGACGCGGGCGGCGATCTCAGCGCGCAGGCGACGGCGAGGCTCCTCTGCGAGCAGGGATGGCTCGACGCGGCGGACTGCACCGGGGTCCCGGGACTGCTCATCGAGGCCGGGGACCCCGCGCAGACGGCGACCGACGGGGACACGCATCCGACCCGCCTCGTGCTGCCGTTGGACGTCACGGTGGAGCACACCTTCCCCGCCGCGGCGCCCGCCGAGCCCGAGGCATGGTCGGACCTGCCGCTGACGCTCGACCTCGACCTGTCGCTCGTCGACGCCGTGCCCGGCCTGGACGCCGGCCAGGTGCCCGGCTTCGACGTCGTCCTCAGCAACGTGACCTGGGACGGCTCGAGCGCCGAGGTGCGTCTGGCCGCCGAACTCGTCCTGGACCTGCGTACGGACGACGAGCTGCAGGCGGCGTTCGCGCTCGACGGCAGCGACCGGCCCGCCGACGCGACGCCCTATCGGCACCTGCCCGCAGCCGGCGAACTGTGCCAGGGCCTCGTCCGTGCCCTGAACGACGAGGGCGTGTCCGTGTCGCTGCTCGCGTTGCAGCGCGCCAACGGTTGGCTGGGCAGCGAGACCGCCGATGCGTCCTGCGACGCGGCGCTCCGGGCGACGCCGCCGACGGTCGAACTGCCCTCCGGCGGCGACGACGAGGCTGCGGGCACGGTCACGGATCAACGGCTGTGCGCGGCCGCCGCCGCGATCTGGCAGGTCCCGGTCGCCGACTTCGTCGCCCTCAACGGCGGGACCGCTTCGGCCTGCGCGAGCGCCGTCCGGGCCGCGAGCGGCGCCAGCCCGCAGCCGCTGCAGTACCTCCCCGCCGAACCGTCTCCCGTGCAGTTCGGGCACCGCGTCTCGCTGCGACCCACCGGCACCGACCTGCTGACGGTCGACCTCGACCTCGACGGCACGGTCGAGGACGGTGACGTGCGGCTCGGCCTGCTCGACGCGGTCCCGAACGGCACCATCGAGCTGACGCCCGCGCTGGGTGTCGCGCTGCGCCAGCCGACCGACGACGACGCGTTCGCCCGCGACCCCGGTCGCATCGACCTGATCGAGCTCGCCCGGCACGGCGACGACGACGCGCTCGAGCACGTCATCGCCACGCCGACGGTCATCGGGACGGTGCACGGCACCGTCGACCTCGACAACCAGGTCGTCGCGACGGCCCGCAACCCGGTCGAGCTGGGGGTGGACGTCTCCGGGCCGCTCGCCCGCGTTGCGGACGACGCCGCGCCGAGCGCCGACCGGGTCGCCGCACGCAGTGACGACGACCTCGTCGTCGCCATCGTGCTCGGCGACTGGGCCGGCCTGGAGCACCTCGACGCCCGCGCGGCCGTCGACGGGCTCGCGGGCAGCCTCGAATCGGTGGCCGGTGTCCTGGGTTCCGCCGTGGTCGCGGTCGAGGTGCCCTTCACCGGCGTCGGACTGCCCGACATGGCGGCCGCGCCGGCCGCGCTCGAGGACCTCGCGGCCGGCATCCGCGAACGCGTCCCCACGCGCCTGACCACGGTGACGTCGGCCCTGCGCGGCGCGATGCGCGAGGCCGGGCTGGACGACGGGCCGCTGACCGTGGAGGCGACGGACGCGGCCCTCGAGTTCGGGCTCGACATGAGCCGGTCCGTGTCGGCGACCTACCCCTTCTCGCTCGACCTGCCGGGGCTGACGGACCTCCCGGTGCCGATTGCGCCCCTCGACGGCGGCGCCACGCTCACCGCCGACGCGTCCTTCACCTGGCGACCCACGTTCGGGCTCACCTACCAGGGCGAGGACCCGCTGGAGCGGGCGCGCATCCGCGCCAACCCGTCGGTCTCCGCCAGGCTGGCGGCCGACGTCCGCGGCGACGTCAACCTCGGCCCCATGCCGGTGAACCTGCGCGGCGATCTGGAGGCCGACCCGAGCTTGACCCTCGACCTCGGCGCCTTCGTGGGCGGCGAGGAGCTCACCGCCGCGGCACTGCAGCGTGCGCTGCGCCAGCCGGCGCTGCCGGCCCCGGACGCGGTGGTCACACCCGGTGGCACGCTCGCCGCCAACCTGTCGGTCGGGCCGGTTCCCAGCGGTGAGCTGGCACTGCGGGGATCGTTCGCCGACCTGCTCGCCGGCAACGGCCTGACCGTCGAGCGCAGCTCGATCGACTGGGGTCGTATCGAGCTGAGCCTCGAAACCCTCGCCCGCGGCGCCATCCAGACCTCGCGGTTCGTCGGCGACACCCTGACGCGTTCCGCGACGCTGGGCGCCGGCCTGCCGCTGGTCGGCGACGCCCTGACGGATGCCGCGACGGTCGGCAGCGACCTGCGCACCCTCGCCGACGAGGTCGAACGCCTGTGGGAGGCGGCGGACGCGGACAGTGCCGCCTTCGTCGCCGACGCGGAGCAGCAACTCAACCAGACGGTGTGTGCCGAGCTCGTCGGGCGCGACTGCGTCACCCTGCGCATGCTGGACGCCCAGGGACAGCCGACCACCATCGGGACCGCCACGCAGGTCCGCCTGGAGGTGGCGTTCGGCAAGGAGCTGACCGGCGCGCTGCCGCTGAACGGCGGGCTGGCCTTCGACGGCGCCATCGACCTCGGCCTCGACACCGAACTGGACTACACGGTCGGGTACCGCGCCGGCCTCGCGCTGGTGGTCGACATCCAGGACGGGTTCGTCGTCGACACCATCGGCGGCAGCGGCAACCTCGTCGAGCTGTACGCCTCCCTCGACGTCGACGACCTCGACGAGCAGGTGCGGGTCGCCGGCGTGGAGCTCGCCGCGGTCCGCGACGGGAGCATCCGTCTGGGCGGCGCCCTCGGGCCCCAGGGCACGGGCGGCGGCTTCGCCCTCCAGCTCAACGGCGGCGCGCCGCTGCGTCTGGTCGACCTCGCCAACCGCGCCACGCCGGCCGACCGGCTGGTGACCCCGCTGGTCGACGTCGACATGGCGGCCTCGCTGCCGATCGTGTTCGCCGGTGGGCTGGACTACGTGCCCGAGGTGCACCTGCCGATCGAGTTCGGCTGGGGTCCGAAGCGCTACGTCGTGACGGCGCCCTTCGACCCGCGGCCCGACATGACGCTCACCCTCGGCACTGCCGACACGCCCATCGTCGTGGACGCGTCGTCGATCGCGGAGGAGCTGATCAACCCGATCCTGCGCGAGATCGCCAAGCACAACCCGGTCGACTTCGGTCCCGTGCGCGGCGGGCTGGACTACACGATCCCGACCATCGACCAGTCGGTTCGCGACCTGGTCCAGATCGGCGCCGCGGGTCAGCCCGGCCTGCAACTGCTGCTGGCCCTGCTCGACCTCGTGCTCATCGCGGACGACCTCGCCGACAGCGGGCTCAGCGGCGTGGTCGGGCTCGGCCACCTGCAGGTGCTGCCGACGTACCGGTCGGAGATCGAACTCGACCTCGCGGAGATCGAGGACCTGCTCGCGGTGCTGCAGCGGCTGCAGAACATCTTCCCGGCCGAGCTGTCCCGCCGGCCCAGCAGCGGCACCTCCGGGGGGTCCGGTGGCTCGGTCGGGTCCGGCAGCTCCGGTGGCTCGGGCGGCTCGGGGACCACCGCCAGCGGGCTGCCGAGCGGGCTCATCCGCTTCCCGGTCTTCGACGACCCGATCGGCCTGGTCACGCTGGCCACCGGCGGCGAGCCAGCCCAACCGGTCTCGTTCGTCGAGGTCGATCCCGGGTCGGTACGGATCGCGAAGGGCGGCAGCTTCGAACGGCAGCTGTTCGCGCTGGACGTCGCCTTCCTCGAAGGCTCCCTGACCGTCAAGGCGACCGGCCAGGCCGGACTCGAGCTCACGCTCGGCTTCGGGTACGACTCCCGCGGCATCACCAGCGGCAACCTGTTGTACGGGCTGTACCTGATCGAGCCCAAGGACGACCGCGGCCGGCCCAAGGAGGTCGTCGCCCTGTTCGCCGAACTCGGCGCCGGCATCGACGGCAACTTCGCCATCAAGGTGGCGGGGCTCAACGTGGCCGAAGCCCGCTTCCGCGGCGGCGGTCAGGCGCGCCTGTCCGTGGGGCTGAACCTGTACACCGACTCGCCCGTCATCCCGCCGGCCCGGCGCACGAACGGCCGCATGCACCTCGACGACGTGCTGCTCGTGCAGCAGGGCCACTACCTGCCCGGGGTGGCCAGCCTGTTCGGCAGCGGCGACTTCGCCGCGGCGGCCAACACGCTGTGCGTGTTCCGGCCCGGCGTGCGCTTCACGGCCGACCTCGGCTTCAGCGCCGCGGCGTACGTACTCGGCGGCAAGGTGTGGAGCGGGAGCTGGCAGAGCGACTGGCCCGGGTTCGCGGCGGGCGTGAGCTGCCCGGCGGTGCACCAGGCGGCCAAGCTCGACGAGGGTCAGCTCGTGCTGAACGCCGGTCCCGACCACTGGCAGGACCGTCTCGACCGGATGCCGGGCCGCGCCGAACGGTTCCGGATCCGGGGCGACGCCGGCGACGTCGTGGTGTCGTGGACCGGCAACGCCTCGACACCGGCCGAGGCGCAGTTCCGGGACCTGCGGTTCGATCCGGACGAGATCGACGAGGTGCTCGTGGACCTCGGTGGCCGCGACGGCACCGTGGCGGGCGCCATCACGATCGAGGCGAGCGCGTCGGCGCTGCTGCGCGGCACACCCGTGACGATCCTCGGCAGCACCGGTGCCGACCGGATCCGGATCGACGCCGACGTGACGGCCCGGGTCGTGACCAACGGCGGTGGCTCCTCGGTGCAGGTGTCGGCCGGGACCAACGCCCTCGTCGTCCAGGGCGGCGACACGGTGACCCTCGCCGGCGGCGACAACGACGTCCGTGCCGGCGGTGGGCGCGTCGACTACGACTTCCTCGGGAACTGGGGCCGCACGATCCTGACCCAGCAACCGCACGCGGGCGGCGGCGCGTACCTCGACTTCACCGGCGCCACCGGCCCGATCGTCGGCGACACCTTCTTCGGGGTCGGTGAGATCCGGGCGGGGAGCAACCTGCTCGAGTTCAACGTCGACGGCGCCGACCGGCTGGACACCACGGCCGCCGACGGCGACGACATCACCCTGCGTGGTGACGTGCCCGACGGCTTCGTCGTCAGGGTCGGCGGCGGGGACGGCAACCGCATCGAGACGGACGTCAGCACCCGCGACCGGGAGATCGTCGTCGAGGGCAACCCGGACGCCGAGGAGACGCTGGTCGTCACCGGCACCCGGGCTGCCGACACGTTCCTGCTGCGCGCCCAGCCGCCCGGTGACGAGGTGACCCACCAGCCGGCACCCGAGGCCGGGCAGAACGCCGCCGCCGAGCACGGCTTCGTCGCCCTGTTCGACCCGGCCGGCGGTGCCGACACCCCCGTCGAGCGCATCACCTACGACCACCACGTCGACACCCTCGAGGTCCACGGCGTGGCCGGCGAGAACGAGTTCTACCTCGACGACGTCGCGACC
This sequence comes from Egicoccus sp. AB-alg2, assembly GCF_041821065.1. Lineage (NCBI taxonomy): Bacteria > Bacillati > Actinomycetota > Nitriliruptoria > Egicoccales > Egicoccaceae > Egicoccus > Egicoccus sp. AB-alg2. Next base: position 475,677 of record NZ_JBGUAX010000003.1, read on the forward strand.
CGGACCACCATCCGCGGTGGCGACGGGGCCGGCACGCGCGGCAACCTCTTCCAGGTCGGGCAACTGTTCGAGCACACGCGCGAGTTCGACAACGCGCTGGCGAACCTCGCCCGCCCCGACGACGAGGTGCGCACCCGCGCGGTCTTCGACCAGGGGCCGATGACGCTGGGCGTGAGCCACGAGACCACCATCCAGGGCGGGCGCGGCAACGACGAGTTCAGCGTCTACAGCAACGTGGCCGGGCTGAACCTCCTGGGCGTCTCCGGCAACAACTCCTTCGTCCTGCGAGCCTTCATCGCCGACGGCACCGTGCGGGCCCTGGGCGGTGACGGGAACGACGTGTTCCGCTACGTGGAGAACGCACCGGTCGACATCGTCGGCGGGTCGGGCTTCAACACGATGTTCGTGTACGGCACGCAGGGCTCGGACGGCTTCCTCCTCGACGACGGGCTGGACCCGGACGACTTCGACCTGGTCGACCCGGACGACCTGCTCGACGGGGCCGAGCCGGCCGACGCCGAGGTCGGCGGGTTGGCGGTCTGCTCGGTGCTCGTCCGCGGCGTGTCCGACGGCTTCCCCGAGGGGATGCCGGTGGACCGGGTCCCCGGCGAGCCCGGCCAGGACGGGGTCAGCTGCGCCATCGACGCGACCTACCGGCAGATCCACCGGGTGGTGGCGGCCAGCACCGGCGGTCGCAACGCGATCTGGGTGCGTGGCACGAGCCCCGAACGCGTCATGGAGGCCTATGGCGGACCGGACGGCGCCACCGTCCTGGTCGGTGACGCCGACGGCCGGCTCACGGGTGTTCGCGGGCCGGTGACGCTCGCCGGCGACCTGGGTGACGAGCTCGGCGTCGACTTCGAGCTGGCCACCCGGGAGCCCGTGGCGCTGCCCGGCGAGGACGCCACCGTCGCCCCCGACCCGCGGCGCATCTGCTACGCACCGGCCCCCAACGAGCTGGTGGTGTTCGGCGCCGGTGAGACCGCGGACGTGACCGGACGGCTCACCGGCGACCGGCTCGAGGGCCTCGGGCTGTACCCGGGAGGCGAGGTGCGGACCGAGGACGGTCCGGTGCCGTTCCCGCCCGGACTGCGCTACGCCGAGTTCGACCACCTGACGCTGCTGCTCGGCCAGGGCAGCGAGCAGCTACTGGTCGAGGACACCGCCACGTTCGTGCGACCGCCCTACGAGCAGTACCTGCGGCGCCTCCCCGACGGCAGCCGCGACCGCACCTGCATCACGGTCGAGGAGGGCGTCGTCACGGAGCACGACGTCGACGACTTCCGCGACGACGTCACCACTGCGACGCCCATCGAGACGGTCACCACCGTCGACACGGGGGCCGGCGACGACGTGGTCACCGTCCGTGCGATCGCCGGCCCGACCGAGGTCGTCGCGCCCGCCGGCACCAACGACGTGGTGGTCGGCTCCCGGGCGGCCGCCGGCACGGTCGACGTGCCCGACGGTCTCAGCACCCTGGAGGGCATCGTGGACCGCCTGCGCGTCTCCGGCGGCGAGGACGCCGAGGGGCGGCCGGTCAGCGTCCACCTCGACGCCAGCGGCACACGCGTCGGCCCCGACGGGCTCGGGGACGTCGTCGAGGTCGCACCCGGCGTGGTCCGCGGCCTCGGCATGCCAGGCGAGGTCGTCTTCGAGGACGTCGACCTGTTGCACGTCGCCCTGACCGACGGCGCGGACGTCGCCAACGTGACCGGCACGACCGCGGTGACCAGCCGCCTCAGCGGTCTAGAGGGCGACGACCGCGTCTTCGTGTCCGACGCAGCCGACTACGGGCTGGACCCGGGCCACCGTGTCCGGGAACCCGGCACCGAGCCCCGGCCACGGCAGGACGACCCCGGCGTGCCGTCGCCGGCCCACCTGCCCGGGACGCTCGCGGCCGTGGCTGGCGACCTCGACGTCGACGCGGGGACCGGCGACAACCTGCTCATGGTCAGCGACCTCGACGCGGCATCGGGAACCGGTACCGCCACGTCACCGGCACGGCTGGGAGCCGACCACCTGCGCGGGTTCGCGGACGGCACGATCCACTACGACGCCCAGGGCACCTTCACCGGCGGCGTCACGGTCTGGACCAGCGACGAACACGCCGACCACGTCGAGGTGACCGGCGCCCGGCGCGACGGTGACCCGACCACGCTCGACTGGCACCTCGACCGTCCGGAGGGTGGTCCGCGCACGATCACCACGCTGAACACGGGCGGCGGTGATGATCGGGTCGGCGTCGCGGTGGACGCCGGGTCCGACGGGCTGCTCGTCGTCAACCTCGGCGACGGCGACGACGTCCTGGACGGCGACGACGCCACCCTCGGCTTCGTCGCCTTCGGTGGCAGCGGCGACGACACCATCACCACCGGGGCCGGCGACGACGTCGTGTTCGCCGATCACGGCACCATCCGCTACCGGGACGCGGCCGGCAGGCTCGTCACGGAACTGGGTGACGACCGCCTCGCGACCCGCAACGACGGGATCGCGCGCCGGCCCGACGAGATCCGGACCATGTGGGAGGACGACGGGCTGCTGGACCGTGCCGGCGTGTCGGCGCTGCCCGCGCCGGGACGCAACGCGATCCAGGTCGGCGACGGCGACGACGTCGTCTTCGGCGGGCTGGGCAACGACCGCATCGAGGCCACGGCAGGACGCAACGCGCTGGTCGGCGACCACGGTCGCGTCTGGCGTCGGGAGGCCCCCGAGCCGGTGGCCGTCCGCACCAACGACGGGTTCCTCGACCTGGTCCTCCGCGAGCAGCCGTTCGTCTACGAGGTGGACGTCTTCGACGGGCAGGGCGGCGCAGGCGACGTCATCCGCGGCGGCAGCGACGGCGACGTCGTCTTCGGCGGGCCGGGCAACGACGTGATCGTCGGCAGTCCCGGTGACGGGACGCAGCAGCATCCCTCCGGTGACGTGATCTTCGCCGGCGACGGTGACGACATCGTCTGGGGCGGTCCCGGCGACGACCGCATCTACGGCGGGAACGGCCGCAACTTCGTCGACGTGAAGAAGCCCACGTTCGACGCCCACCTCACCGACGTCGTCCACACCGGTGCGGCGTGGTGGACCGCGGACACCTCGTGGTGGGACGCGGCCTGGACGCTGGCGCCGGCGGTCGATCGCAGCCCGCAGTGGGGTGTCGACAACGGCCGTGACCTCGTCTACGGCGGCCGTGGGCGCGACGTCCTGCAGGCCGACGCCGGCGGGCCGGGCCAGCAGGAGGGCGACCGACTGCTGAACTTCTACGGCTCCTACAACCTGTTCCTGACGTGTGAGGGGGCCTACGGCGCCGGGTGGATCCTGCGCCAGCCGAGCCCCGGGATCCAGTCTGCGCTGCTCCTGCTCGCCGAGGCCGACGGCGCCTGGCGGGCCAGCGACACCACGTCGTCCGGCTGGCGTCAACTCGCGCTGGTCACCCAGGAACACGCGGCGGAGAACCGCGGGCAGCCGCATGCGGATCATCCCGGCAACAACGCCACGTGTGGGGTGCAGCCGCCGGCAGACCAGTCCACCGACACGGGTGCCGACGACGGTACGTCCAACCCGGGCAATGGCAACGGCAACCCGGGCAACGGCAACCCGGGCAACGGCAACGGGCGCGGCCGGTGACCCCCGCGGGGAAACTGCTAGCGTCGTGACAAGGGGGGACCGGTTCGGTGGTCGAACCGGTCTGGCGTCGCCGTCGGGCCGGAGACGTGGCCTTGGGCAGGGGTGAGACGGCGGCCGTCGGGCAGACGGCCGCGACACCGTCGCCGCTGGTGGGGCGGCGGCGGGAGCTCGCCGTCATCGATCGCCTGGTCGAACGGCTGCAGGGCGGCACGGGCACCACGGTGGTCGTCGACGGACCGGCCGGAAGCGGCCGGTCCGCGGTGCTGGAAGCCGCCGCCGAGGCAGCGTCGACCCGCGCCATCGGCGTGCTGCGCGCTCGCGGGGTGCCGCTGGGCGCGCCGCCGTCGTACGGGATCGTGCGCGAGTTGCTCGAGCCGGCCCTGCGGGCCGCCGAGTCGCCCGTCAGCCTGCTGCGCGGCGCCGCCGGACTCGCCGCGCCCCTCTTCCCGTGGTGGTCGCGGACGTCCGCATCCACACCGGGGCCGAGCACGGGGCCGGCCGTCGTGCACGGCCTGTTCTGGCTCACCGTCCACCTCGCGGAGACCTTCCCCGGCTCGGCCCTGCTGGTGGTCGTCGACGACCTCGAGCACGCCGACTCGGCGTCGCTGGACTTCCTGACCTACCTGGCCGCTCGCGCCGGCGAACGCGCCATCGGAATCGTCGCGGCGCGCGGTCCCGTCGCCGCGGGTGCCGTCGGTGCCCGGCTCGACCACTGGTGCCGGCGGCCCGACGTCACGGTGCTGCGGCTCCGGCCCCTCACCCCGGACGAGGTCGCCGCGATGATCGCCCGCACGCCGGAGCCACCACCGGACGTGGTCGCCGGGCGGATCACGGCCCTGGCCGGCGGGCGTCCCGGACTGGTGCGGTCGCTGCTGGAGCCGGGCCTCGGTCCGACCGCGCCCGGGCCGTCGAGCGCTCCGGACGGCTGGGCACCCCCGGAGCCGGTCCGGCGGGTGGTGCTGCGCGCACTCGACGACCTGCCCGCCGCCTGCCGTGAGCTCGCGAACGCGGTCGCCGTCCTGGGCGGGCACCCTTCGCTGCGGCTGGCGGCAGGAACGGCCGGGCTGGCGGCCGCCGAGGCCGAGGCGTGTGCGGACGAGCTCGCGGCGTGGCAGGTGCTGCACGCCGGCGAGCCGCTGCGTTTCCGCGTGCCGTTGGTCCGGCTCGCCCTCCTCGGCGAGCTGGCGGCCTTCGAGCGCTCCCGACTTCACCGGCGTGCCGCCGAGTTCCGCCACGCCGATGGAGAGGACGACACGGCCGTCGGTGACGACCTGCTGCTGGTGCGACCCGGTGAGGACGCCTGGGTCGTGGCCGGTCTGCGGCGTGCCGCGGCCCAGGCGTCGGCGCGCGGGCACTTCGACGGCGCGGTCGCCTTCCTGGAGCGTTCGATTCGGGAGTCGCCCGCCCCGGACGTCCGAGCCGAACTCGACGCGGAGCTCGCCCTGGCCCGGGCGGGCAGGGGCGACACCGCGTCGACGGACGAGCTCCGCCGCCACCTGGACCGCCTGCCGGTGGAGCGTCGTCACGAGGGTCGCGACCACCTGCGACGGCTGCTCCTCGCCCGAGGGGCCTTCGACGCGGCCGCCGAACTCGCCGACACGGCGCGTCGCGACCTGCCCGAGCGCGACGGGCGTCGGGACGTACTCGAGGCCGACGTGCTGGTGGCGAGCGCACTCGGCCGGGGCACGACCACGCCGCCGTCGCCGCGGCTGCGTCGCCTCCTCGCCGACGCCCGCCGGGCGCGCGTGCCGGACGACCCGGCCCTGGCCGCCCGGCTCGCCGCGCTCACCATGGCGACCGGTGCCGACACGGAAGGGGTCGTGCGCGCCGCCGAGCAGGCACTCGCGGCCGATCCGCTGGTGGCGGCCGGTGCGCACGGCGTCCCCTACGCGTTCGCTGCCGCCGCGCTCGTGCTTGCGGAGACGGGTCCGCGGGCGGCGGCGAGCCTGGCGGCTGCCGCCGCCTGCGTGGCGACCCGCGGCCGTGGCGCCGCACGGGTGGTCGTGGGCCACTGGCGCGCGACCCTGCACTGGTTGCAAGGTGACCTCGATCCCGCTCGCGCCGAGGCCGAGCGCGCGCTGTCGGGCCGCGAGGACGGCTGGAACCTCCATGCCTCGTGGACGGCGGCCGTCCTGGCCCATGTGCACCTCGATCGCGGGCGGCTCGCAGAAGCCATCGCCGTCGTCGAGAAGTCGGCCACCTTCCCGACGGACGCCCTCGGGGCGGCCCTGGTCACGGAGGTGCGCGGCCGGCTGGCCCAGGCGGACGGCGACGACGAGTCCGCGCTCGCCCTGCTGCTGGAGACGGGCGCGCGGTTGGACGCCATCGGCCTGCGCAGCCCGGTGGTCTCCGCGTGGCAGACACGCGCGGCGGTCGTCGCGGCCGGTCTCGGACGCCGTGACGTCGCCACGCGGCTCGCCGCGGTTGCCCGGCAACGGGCGCGCCGCACCGGATCGGGGCGCTGCATCGGCCGGGCGCTGCACACGGCCGGCGTGGTCGCCGAACCCGGCCCCGCCGCCATCGCCGACCTCGAGGCGGCCGTGGCCGTGCTGGCCGGTACCCACGCCCGCCTCGACGAGGCGGCGGCCCGCTGCGACCTGGGCGTCGCGCTCCACCGCTGCGGTGACCGCACCGGCGCGCGCCGCCGGCTCGTCGAGGCCATCGATCTCGCCGAGCGGGCCGGCGCCGTCCCGCTGCGTGAGCGGGCACGGCGGGAGTTGCGGGGTGCCGGCGGCCGGTACCGCCCGCCGCGCCCGCTCGAGGGACTCCCCGCACTGACGCCGTCGGAGCGTCGGATCGTCGGGCTCGCGGCGAGCGGGCGCACGAACGCCGCCATCGCCCGTGAGTTGTTCGTAACCCCGAAGACCGTCGAATGGCACCTGGGGAACGCCTACCGCAAGCTCGGCGTGTCGTCGCGGCGGGACCTGCCGGGCCCCGAGCTGCTTTGCGAACCGGCCGGCTGACGGCGTCGAGCACGTTGCTACGGTGCGGCCATGGATGCGACGCCGTGGCTGTCCGACGACGAGCAACGCGCCTGGCGCGGGCTGGCCGCCGTGTTCCTGCGCTTGCCGGGCGCGCTGGAAGGCCAGTTGCAGCGGGACGCGGGCCTGTCGCACTTCGAGTACTGGGTGATGGCACTGCTCAGCGAGGCCGACGGCCGGGCACGGCGGCTCCGGGATCTCGCCGCGCAGGCGAACTGCTCGCTGTCCCGGCTCTCGCATGTCGTGACGCGGCTGGAGCGCCGCGGCTGGGTGGTGCGCGAGCCGGTACCCGACGACGCCCGCAGCACCTACGCGGTCCTGACCGAGGACGGGTTCACCCAGGTCGTCGCGGCGGCCCCCGGACACGTCCGGGCCGTCCGGTCCCTCGTGTTCGACGCCTTGGACACCGCGGACGTGGCCGACCTCGAGCGGATCTGCTGGGCGATCGTGGCCCGGCTGGACACGGACGCCTACGCACCGCGCGCCTGACGGCAGGTCCGGCGGGTCAGGTCCGGCGACGGACCAGCAGCACGGCCGAGCCGACCCCGCCGGTGACGGCGGTCGCGGTCCCGCCCATCGCGAGGTAGCCGGCCAGGGCGAGCGAGTCGGCGGTACAGGCACCCTCACGCGTGCACGGGTGCAGCAACGCCAGGACGGCGGCGACCATCACCGCGAGTCCGCCCGCGAAGGCCAGCCCCCAGGCCAGCCACATGGCGCGTGACGGGCGACGGATCGTGGACCGGTCCTGCATCCTGCCCCGTGCGTCGGCGACTCGGCGTGGACCGGACCGTACCCAACCGGGGACGCGAATCGTGGCGGGCAGGCGGGTGCACCATCCTCTCCTGTCCGGGCGGACGTGGCCAGGAGGTCATGGCCGGGAGGCGGGACCCGCCCCCTGTCTCCGACCGCGGTCGTAGGTCAGCATGGGGTCATCCGAAACGGGGGTTCCCGCCTCGTGTCCGAACGGGTCTCGTCCGGACACCGCCCCCCGGCCAGCGGCCCGCCCGGGTCACCGTCCGGAGGGTGGCGGGGGCGCGACCACCTCACCGGCCCGGTGGGTGACGCTTCCCCAAGCACCTCCCAGCCGCGCGGCTGGGACCCCTGACCAAGGAGATCGACACATGCTGCTCCGTAAACGCTTCCTCTCGCTCGCCGCGGTCGCCGGCCTGGCCCTCGCGGGCGTCGCCTGCGACGACGGTGGCACCGCCGAGGACACCGGCACGACCGACACCGGGACGACCGAGGACACCGGCACCGAGGACCTGGGTGGCGAGACCGGCGCGGAAACCGGCACCGAGGACACCGGCGCCACCGACGACGCCACCGGTGGCGACACGATGGAGGACACGGAGACCGAGGGCTGATCCGCTCTCCGAACGACCTTCGCGCGACACCCACCGCCGTTCGGCGGTGGGTGTCGCCGTCGTATGCCTGGGCGGCGCGGCCTAGTCGGCGAGCAGGCGCTTGGCCAGCGAGCGCACACCCTCGAGGTCGCCGCCGGCCGCCGTGGCTGCGTGCAGCGTCGCGTGGTCGTCGCCCGGGCGCAGGGGCAGCAGGTCGTCGCCCTCCAGGGTGACGACGATGCCACCGGCCTCCTCGACGAGCAGCGAGCCCGCGGCGATGTCCCAGACGTGGGGGACGACCGCGACCGACGCGGCCGCCACCCCTTCGGCGACGAGGGCGAGGTCCAGGGCCGTGGAGCCCATCACGCGCGGGTTCAGGGCCACACCCGCCCGCCGGGCCCGCCGAGCGGTGCCGGTGGTGAGCATGACCGGGACGTGACCCATGGTGGCGTCGTCCCAGGCGACGGGACGGCGCACGTGGACCGTGGCACCGTCGCGACGCGTGCCTTCGCCCCGCACCGCCTCGTAGCGCCGCGACAGGGCGGGGGCGTCCACGGCGCCGAGCACCACCTCACCCCGGTAGGTGAGGGCGACCGCGACGCACCAGTACGGCAATCCGGCGGTGAAGTTCGAGGTCCCGTCGATCGGGTCGATGACCCAGCACCACTCGCGATCGGGAACCACGGTGTCGTGTTCCTCGCTGAGGATCCCGTGGCCGGGCAGCACGCGGCCGATCGCGGCTCGCAGGCGTTCGTCGGCCTCGTGATCCAGGTCCGTGACCGGCGTGCCGTCCGCCTTCGCGCTCGCCTCGACACGTCCGCTGGCCTGGCGCAGGTCGACACCGAGCGCGTCCAACGTGGGGTGGAGCAGCCCACGGGCATGCTCGATCACCAGGCGCACGTCGGCGGGCAGCGGCGTCACGGCGGTCCTCAGCGGGGGATGTCGGCACCCTACCCGCCGAGGTCGGGGCCGTTCGGTGGGCGACGGACGCCTGGCCGTTCGCGTCGACGCCTACGGCACCGTAACTTACTCTCTCGTAGCCAGACCCCCGTCCCCGAGGGAGCCCGCGTGTCCTCCGTCACTGCGTCCCGTCCTGCTCCGGAGCCCGACACGCCCGTCCGTGGCGTCGAACTGGCCTCGCCCCGCGCCGTGCGCTGGCAGCGGCTGTCGATCCTGCTGATCGTGGCGCTGCCCCTGCTCGGTCTCGGCGCCGCGCTGTGGTGGGGGTGGGGACGCGGGATCGGCGCCGTCGACCTCGGGCTGTTCCTCGGCTTCTACGTCTTCACGGGGTTGGGCATCACGGTCGGCTTCCACCGGCTGTTGACCCACCAGAGCTTCCGGGCGCCGCAGTGGGTCCGGGTGCTGTTCGCGGTCGCCGGGTCGATGGCCATCCAGGGCGCCGTCATCGACTGGGTCGCCACGCACCGCCGTCACCACGCCTACTCGGACCGGCCCGGCGATCCGCACTCGCCGCACGTGGACTTCGAGGACGGCTTCCGAGGTCTGCTCAAGGGCCTGTGGCACGCGCACGTCGGCTGGCTCGTCTCGCCCGAGCAGACCGTGCAGCAGGCCTGGGCGCCCGACCTGCTCAAGGACAAGGCGATCCTGCGGGTCAACCGGCTGTTCCCGTGGCTGATCCTCGCCACCTTCCTCCTGCCGGCCGTGCTGGGTGGTCTGCTGACGATGTCGTTCGCCGGTGCGCTCACCGGCTTCCTGTGGGGCGGTCTCGTCCGGATCTTCCTGCTCCACCACGTGACCTGGTCGATCAACTCGATCTGCCACGTCTTCGGTACCCGCCCGTGGGCCGCGCACGACGAGAGCCGCAACAACCCGGTCATGGCCCTGCTCGGCTTCGGCGAGGGCTGGCACAACGGCCACCACGCGTTCCCGGCCTCGGCCCGCCACGGGCTGCGCTGGTGGGAGTTCGACGTGTCGTGGGTCGTGATCCGCACCCTGCAGGTGCTGCGGCTCGCGCGTGACATCAAGCTGCCCTCGACGGCCCAACTCGAGCGCCGTACCCGTCGCGCCCGCGCCCGCGCGTAGTCGCGCCCGCGCGTAGCCGCGCCCCGGGCGGGTAGCGTGCCGGGCCAGACCATCGCCGGCGCTGAGGGGGCGTGCGTGACCACGGTCAGGCGGGTGCGCATGACGGCGCCCGAGCGGCGCGAGCAGTTGATCGGCGTCGCACGGTCCGTCTTCGCCGAACGCGGCTACCAGGGTGCGGCCATCGAGGAGATCGCCGACCGCGCGGGTGTGTCCAAGCCGGTGGTCTATCAGCACTTCGGCGGCAAGGAGGGCCTGTACGCGGTCGTCGTCGACCGTGAGGTCCGCCGGCTGACCAGTGCGATCGCCGGCTCGTTCGACGCGATCCACCCGCGGCTCGTCGCCGAGTCCGCGGCCGACGCGTTCCTCGCCTACATCGAGGAGCACGAGGACGGCTTCCGGGTGCTCGTCCGCGACGCCCCCGTCGGCGCCAGCGACGGCACCCTCGCCTCCGTGCTCGACGACGTGGCCGTCCGCGCCGAACGGCTGCTGGTCGACGAGTTCGGCGAACGGGGCTTCGACGAGAACACCGCGCCCATGTACGCACGCATGCTGGTGGGCGCGGTGGCCCTGGTCGGCGAGTGGTGGCTGGAGGTCCGCGAGCCGCCGCGCGAGGTCGTGGCGGCCCACGTCGTGAATCTGTTGTGGAACGGCCTGCGCCACCTCGACCCGGCACCCACGACCCGCCTCCGCGACGACCGGCTGCGTGGCCACGCCAGCGCGGCCGAGGAGGATCCCGCATGATCCCGCGCCCCGAGCCGCAACTGATCGCCCGCCTCCAGGGCTTCGGCACGACGATCTTCAGCGAGATGACCGCGCTGGCGATCGCGCACGACGCCGTCAACCTCGGCCAGGGCTTCCCCGACGAGGATCCGCCCGCGGCGATGGTCGAGGCGGCGGCGCAGGCGATGCGTGCGGGCCACAACCAGTACGCACCCGGGCCGGGCGTGCCCGCCCTGCGGCAGGCCGTCGCCGACCACCAGAAGCGCTTCCACGGCCTCGACCACGACCCGGACACCGAGGTGACTGTCACGTTCGGCGCCACCGAGGCGATGGCCGCCAGCCTGCTCGCCCTGTGCGAGGTCGGCGACGAGGTGATCGTGCTCGAGCCGACCTACGACGCCTACACGGCCATCATCACCCTCGCGGGTGCGGTGGAGGTGCGGGTCCCGCTGCGCCCGCCGCACTTCACCCTCGACCTCGACGCGCTGGCAGCCGCCATCACCCCACGGACGCGCGCGATGGTGCTCAACACCCCCCACAACCCGACCGGCACCGTGCTGCTGCCCGACGAGTTGGACACGATCGCCGCGCTGTGCGTGGAGAACGACGTGATCGCGCTGACCGACGAGGTGTACGAGCACCTCGTCTACGACGGTCGCCACGTGCCGCTGGCCACGCGTCCCGGCATGCGCGAACGGACCGTCACCATCTCTTCGGCCGGCAAGACCTTCTCCTGCACCGGCTGGAAGACCGGCTGGGCGTGCGCCGCGCCGCCGTTGACGCGGGCGCTGCGCACCACCAAGCAGTTCCTCTCCTTCGCGGGCGGTACCCCGCTGCAGCACGCCGTCGCGGTCGGCCTGGGCGCCGAGGACGCGGTCTACGACGGTGTCCGCGAGCGGCACCGGCGCCGCCGCGACCTCGTCGTCGACCGGCTCCTGGCCGCCGATCTGCCCGTGCACCGCCCCGCCGGCGGGTACTTCGTCACCCTCGACGTCGCCGCGCTCGGCCACGACGACGGGGAGACGTTCTGCCGCTGGGCGCCGGAGGCGCTCGGCGTCGCGGCCGTACCGGTCAGCGCGTTCGTCCGTGACCCGGGGCCGGTGCGTACGCTCGTGCGACTGGCCATCTGCAAGCCCGACGCCGTGCTCGAGGAAGGGCTGGACCGGCTCCTCCGCGCGCGCGAGCATCGGCCGTAGCCGTCGTCGTCGACCGATCGGAGCGCCGCGATGAGGATCGCCGCCGTGCAGCACGACATCGTGTGGGAGGACCGCGAGGCGACCCTGCGCCACCTCGACGACCGCGTGGCCGGCGCGGTGGCCGGCGGCGCCCGACTGGTCGCGTTCACGGAGATGTTCGCGACCGGCTTCTCCATGAACACGCACACGACCGCGGAGGCGCCGGATGGGCCGACCGTCACGTGGATGGTCGACCAGGCCGCCCGGCACGACGTCTGGGTGGCCGGGTCGCTGGCGATGCGCCTGCCCGAGCGCGAGTTGCCCGTCAACGCCCTGTGCGTGGTCTCGCCCGGTGGCGAGGTGCACCGCTACGACAAGATTCACCCCTTCAGCTACGCCGGCGAGCACGAGCGGTTCGGGGCCGGCGACCGGTTCGTCACCGTCGACGTCGAGGGAGTCCGACTGACGCCGTTCGTCTGCTACGACCTGCGCTTCGCCGACGAGTTCTGGGCGTGCGCCGCGACCACCGACGCCTACCTGGTGGTGGCGAACTGGCCGGCGCCCCGCCGCCACCACTGGCGGGCGCTGCTGGACGCCCGCGCGATCGAGAACCAGGCGTACGTGGTCGGCGTGAACCGTGTCGGCGAGGGCGGCGGACTCAGCTACACGGGCGACAGCCGGATCGTCGACCCGCTCGGTGAGGTCCTCGTGTCCGGAGCCGGCGGTGAGACGGTGCTGTTCGCCGATCTCGACCCGCACGTGGTCGCCAAGGTCCGCGACCAGTTGCCGTTCCTGCCCGACCGGCGCACCGGCTGACCTCGGTCCGGCTACCGGACCGTGAGCGACACGTCCCGGCCCGCGGACCGGCCGGCCGCGTTGTAGGCCATGACCCGCAGCGTCACGGTCTTGCCGCGCGGCAGGCCGGTGACGACGGCCGGCGACGTCTTCACCGTCGCCAGCGTCGCGGTGGACGCGCAGCCCGCCACGCACTTGACCCGGTAGCCCTTGACCGGCGCGGCCGTCGTGGACGCCGCCGGCGTGAACCGGACCTCGACCCGCCCGCTGCCCAGCGCGGTGGCGCTCGCACCGCCGGGGCGCGCCGGGCGGTCGATGGGCCTGACCTCGACGGTGACGGCCTTCGACGTGCCGGCCTGGTTGACCGCGCGCACGCCGAAGGTCGCCGTCGTGCCGGTCGGCAGGCCGGTCAGGGTGTGCGTGGTCGTCTCCGGCGGGAGCTTCGCGACCGTGGTGCCATTCACCTGGACGCGCAGACTCGTCGTCGGCGTGGTCGGGTGTGGCCACGCCAGCCGTACCGCGCCCGGCCCCGCCACCTTGCCGGTCAGCGACGCCGGTGGTGCGGGTGCCGGATGGGTCGCCGGCGACGTGGTGCTCGGATAGGTCGCGAAGTTCTGCGTGAGGTAGATGGCGCTGCCGTAGGCGGCCGGGGCGCAGGCGAAGCCGAGCCCGACGTGCGTCGACGTGGCCCGCATGATGTTGGCGTGGTGGCCGGGCGAGTCCACCAGCTGCTGGTGCAGGGCCCGCACCGAGTCCAGCCCCCGTTCCGGGTAGCGGTAGGCGATGTTCTCCGAGCCGCTCGTCGCGCCGGCCGGGTACTGGCCGAAGTACGACGGGTTGTGCGCGAACGTGCCGGTGGAGGCCATGTTGCGCGACCAGGTGCGGGCGACGTCGTGCAGCCCCTCGAGCGGTGCGACGGGCGCGACCCCGCCCGCGGCGCGCGTCTCGTTGATCAACTCCAGCGCGAGCCGCTCCATCCGCGCCGCCGTCTCCGTGCACGCGACGGTCGTGGCGTTCGCCGGGACGCTCGTGGCGCCGGCGAGCAGCAGCACGGCCATGAGCGCGGTGACGGTTCGTCGGAGCATCGCGGGCGATCCTGGTCGGCAGCGGCGGTCGCTCGTCCAACTCGTCGACCGTCGATGCGCCAGCCTTGAGCGCCCGCGCGCTGGGGCGACAGCCGCCTCACCTCGTGAGCAGGGACGGTTCGTCGATCCCGGCCAGCTTGTACGGGTTGTTGACCGCGTAGAGGTGCGTGATGCGGCCGTCGGCGACGACGAGGCTGACCACGGCGACGGCTTCTCCGTCGAGGTCGAGCCGGGCCGCCGGGGCGCCGTTCAGCCAGATGGTCTGGATGCGGGCGCCGGGTGCCGCCCGGGTGAGCCCGCCGAGCAGGCGTGCCACCCGCTGCGCGCCGTGCACCGGCTGCCGGATCGCCGCCGCGAGCCCGCCGCTGTCGGCGACCGCGACGACGTCGGGCGCCAGGACCTCGAGCAGCGCGTCGACGTCGCCGTCCTGTGCCGCGGCCAGGAACCGCTCCACCACCTCCCGTTGCTGCGTCGGGTCCACCTCCATGCGTGGCCGTCGGGCGGCGACGTGCTCCCGAGCCCGGTGGGCGATCTGCCGCACCGCCTCGGGGGACTTGTCGAGCGCCCCGGCGATCTCGTCGTAGGGGGTGTCGAAGACCTCGCGAAGTACGAACGTCGCGCGCTCGGCCGGGCCGAGCGTCTCCAGCACCGTGAGCATCGCGACCGAGACGCTCGCGGCCAGCTCGGCGTCCTCGGCCACGTCGGGGCTGGTCAGCAGCGGCTCCGGCAGCCATGGGCCGACGTAGTCCTCGCGGCGTCTGCCGAGCGAACGCAGCCGGTTCAGCGCCTGGCGGGTGACGATCCGGACCAGGTAGGCGCGCGGGTCTCGCACCTCGGCGTGGGCGACCTCGGCCCACCGCAGCCACGTCTCCTGCACGACGTCCTCGGCGTCGACGGCCGAGCCGAGCATCTCGTAGGCGACGGTGAACAGCAGGCCGCGGTGGGTGACGAACGGGTCCTCGCTCATGCGGTCGAGCGTAGGTCGTGGCTCGGGCTGGCCAGCGGCGGGAGCCCGCACGACGCCGCGAAGCCCTGCGACCGGATGCCGAGCGCGATGTTCGAACGTGCCGCCATGTTCGCCGCGCCGACGAACGCGGTCAGCTCGACCAGTCCGGCGGGGCCCAGCTGTTCCAACAGCCGGGCCGACATCTCGTCGGTCACCGTCGGTGGTGTGGCCGCCATCGCCTCGGCGTACGCCATCACCTCGCGTTCCAGCGGGGTGAACACGTCCGACGTGCGCCAGCGCGGCACCTCGCGCGCCTTGTCGAGGTCGAGGTCCTCGTCGTTGGCCTGGAAGTACCCGAGGTCCAGGCAGAAGCTGCACCCCACGAGCGAGGCCGTGGCCATGTGCGCGAGCGACTTCAGCTGCTTGTCGCACGCATTCCAGCGCTCGGCCTTGGTGGACAGCCCGAAGAAGGCCTTCAGCACCGGCAGGTTGTGCCACATCACGCCCAGCGGTTCGGGCACCTCGCCGAGCTTCTTCCGGACGATGCGCTTGAGCAGTGTCCCCTTGATGCCGCCGACCTCTGCGGAGGGAACTCGGGTGGTGCTGGCCATGGGTCCTCCTGTCGTTCATGCCATGGCATGAAGACACCGGCCGGCGGCGGGTTGTGACAGACCGTGCGAGACTGCGACGGATGTGTCGGGTCGCTGCCGAATCGGCAGGACGCCGACGCGCACGCGAGGAGACGTCGCCATGTCCGCCGAGGCCGTCCCGGTCCCGAAGTTGTGCCAGGTCGTCATCGACGCCACGGACCCTCGCACGACCGCGGAGTTCTGGCGGCAACTGCTGGGCCTGGTCTATCGCGCCGGGCACGAGCCGCCGCCGGAGGGCCAGGACGACACCGCCGGTCGCGACTGGCTCAACCTGTTCGATCGCGACGGGAGCCCGCGCCTGGCCTTCCAGCACGTCTCGGACCTCGCCCCGACGACCTGGCCCGAGCACGCCGTGCCCCAGCAACTGCACCTGGACCTGACGGTGGACGGGGTCGAGCAGTTGGAGGCGGTGCACGAGCGGGTGCTCGCGCTCGGCGGGGCGCTGCGCCTGGACCGTTCCGACGACCCCGAGGAGCCGCTGCGGGTGTTCGTCGACCCGGCCGGCCACACGTTCTGCGTGTTCGTCGGCTGAGCACCGGCACCGGATCCGTCGTCGTGCGTACCCAGGCCGGGCTGCCGTTTCCCTGAACTCGCACTGAAGGAGTTGGTATCGTCCGGGACGCCGAGCGGGCATCCGGGGGGCAGGGACCGACGTGCAGTTCGGAGTACTGGGACCGCTCTCGCTCGTCCGTGACGGGGCGACGATCGACGTGACGACGCCCAAGCAGCGGGCCCTGTTGACCCACCTGCTGGTGCAGGCGAGGCGGCCCGTCCCCATCGAGCAGCTCGTGGCCGGGCTGTGGGGCGAGCAGCCGCCGGCGCAGGCGCTCGTGAGCCTGCGCTCGTACGTCTCGAACCTGCGTCGGACGCTGGACGGCACCGGGGTGACCATCGCGTCGCGCAATCGTGGCTACCTGCTCGACGCCGACCCGGACGCCGTCGATCACGTCCGCTTCGAGCGTCTGCTCGCGACGGGCCGTGGCCACCTGCGGGCCGGTGATCCCGCGGCCGCCCTCGGGGCGTTGGACGCGGCACTGGCGCTCTGGCGCGGTGACGTCTTCGCCGACGCGGCCGACAACGAACTCCTGCGCGGCGACGCCGTCCGGCTCGACGAGTTGCGGCGCGGTGCGCACGAGGACCGGATGGAGGCGCTGCTGCAGCTGGGACGCCCGGAGGAGGTCGTGGCCGCCGCGACCGACTTCGTGCTTCGCGAGCCGCTGCGCGAGCGCGCCCGCGGCCAGCTGATGCTCGCGCTGTACCGCACCGGCCGTGGCCCGGACGCGCTCGAGGCCTTCCACGGGTTCCGCTCCCTGCTCGCCGACGAGCTGGGCCTCGACCCCAGTCCCCACCTGCAGCGACTCGCCGACGACATCCTGCGGCAGGAGCCGGAGCTGTCGCGGGAACGCGACGGCGCGGCGACCCCGCCTGCGGCCCCACCGGTGGCTGCTCCCATCGCCGGCCCGGACGCCCCCCCGACCCGCCTCGCCGGTCGCGTCCACGAGCGGACGGAGCTGCGCTCGTCGCTCGAGCGGATGACGGCCGGCACGGGCAGCGTGCTGCTGGTGGTCGGCGAGCCCGGCATCGGCAAGACGACGCTGCTGGAGGGCATGGTCGAGGACGCCGTGGCCCTCGGTGCCGTCGCGGCCTGGGGCCGGTGCCCCGAGACGCCCGGTGCGCCGGCCTTCTGGCCCTGGGTCCAGGCGCTGCGGACCCTCGCGGACGCCGTGGACGACCCCACGCTGTCGCAGCTGGTGGCGGGCGAGGCCAGCGCGCTCGCGCACCTCGTGCCGACGATTGCGGACCGGACGGGGGCGGCGCCCGGCGACCTGGCCGGACACGCCGAGGCCCGGTTCGTGCTCTTCGACGCGGTGGACCTCTTCCTGCGCCGGTTCACCGCCGCGCGTCCGCTGCTGGTCGTGATCGACGACCTGCACTGGGCGGACGAGCCGAGCCTGCAACTGCTGGGCTACCTCGCACCCCATGTCGGGGATCGACGGCTGGTCCTCGCGGCGAGCTACCGCGACGTGGTCGCCGACTGGTCACCGACACTGCAGGCGACGCTCGCCGAACTCGTGCGCGCACCGACTTTGCAGCAACTCGGCCTGGCGGGTCTGCTCCCCGCCGACGTCGCCCGCGTCGTCGCCGACCGCACCGGGCAGGTACTGCCGGTCGAGGAACTGCTGCGCCTGCACGAGCGCACGGGCGGCAACCCCTTCTTCGTGCACCAGCTCGCCCAACTGCGTCGCGAGTCGTCCGACCCGGACGGTGTCCCGACGTCGGAGGCGCTTCCCGCGGGCGTCCGACACGTGCTGGCACGCCGCCTGTCCGCCCTGCCGGACCAGACCCGCACGCTGCTCGAGGCCGCGGCCCTCGCCGGACGCGACATCGACCCGGCCGTCGTCGGGCCGATCGTGGGTGGCGACACCGCGGGCGTGCTGGAGCGCCTGGAGCCGGCGGTGGCCCACGGCCTCGTCGAGCGGACCGGGCCCGTCACCGCACACCGGTTCGTGCACGCGCTCGTCCGCGAGTGCCTCGTGGACGCGGTCCCGCCCGCGCGCCGGCTCCGGCTGCACCGGGAGCTCGGGGCCGCGCTCGAGGCCACCGGACGGGCACCCGCGTCGGCCGTCGCCGAGCACTACTGGCGGGCGGCTGACCTGATCGACGACGACCGGCCGGTCCGCCAGCTCCTGCTCGCGGCGGCCGAGGCACGCGCCGTCCTGGCCCACGAGCAGGCCGAGCGGTACCTGCGTCGAGCCCGCGAGCTGACCGCCGCCCGCGGCGACGCGGCGGGTGAGCTGGAGGTCCTGCTGGCGCTGCTCAGCCTGCTGACGACCACGCACGGCTGGATCGCGACCGAGATCGTGGAGGTGGTGGAGCGCGCGCTGGATCTGGCCAGGGACGGGGACATCGACGGCCAGACCCACGTGGGCCTGTGGTGGTCGCTGTGGACCTACCACCAGAACCGGGCGGATTTCGATCGTGCCCTGGCCGTCGCCGCGGAGGTGCCGGCCGTCGGATCGGCGCAGCGTCTGGCCGACCTGGCCGGCGCCGTCATGCGCGCCTCGACGGGGCTGGACACCGGGCTGGACCCCGAGGTCGCCGTCGACACCTTCACCCGGGTCGCGCGCGAGCTCGCCGAGTGGCGAGCCCCCGAGGCGACCGGCCGCCGTGGGTCGGCCGGCGCCGGCGTGCGACGCCTCGACGGCTTCGGCGCCACGCTGACCGTCGTCGTCCACTGCCTGCTCGGTGAAGCCGAGGCCATGCGTGGCAACACCGGACCGGCGCTCGCCGCGGCCAGGACGGCGCAACGTCTTGCCGCCGACACGGACGACCTCTTCGCCTTCGCCTGGGCCGCCCTGCTGTCGGGTTGGACCGGCATCGTCGCCGACGACCCGGAGTTCGTCCTCGAGATCGCCGAGCCCGCCATCGAGGTGGCGACCCGTCACGGCTTCGGCCTCGCCCGCGACATGTTGACGGTCAGCGCGAACTGGGCCCGCGCGCGGATCGACGGAGACGCCGCCGCTCGGGCGGCGGACATGCGGGCCGGGGTCGAGGCGATCCTCGCCACCGGCGTGCGCTACGCCCAGCCCCAGTACCTGCTCTTCACCGCCGAGACCTTCCTGCTCGCCGGTGCGCTCGACGACGCCCGCGACTGTCTGTGGCAGGCCGTGGCCCTCGCCGCCGAGACGGCAGAGGCGCTGCCTGCCGAGCGGCTGCGGCGCCTGCAGGGGACGTTGGGGACACCACCGACGGTGCCTGCGGCCTGAGGTCCCGGTCGGCGCGAGACCGGCGGAGCGCCGCTCCAAGGCCGTGCCAAGGCCAGCACAAGCCGCGTCGCGGACGGTGACCTCCGAGCAGCTGCCGGCGTGGAACCGGTGGGCTGCGGGAGGACCCCGTGAGCATCGACGTGACCGCCGACACCTGGGAGCAGGAGGTGCTCGCCGCCTCCGGGGTCGTCCTGGTCGACCTCGATCGACCCGACTGGGCGTCGTCGGCCGGCTTCTCGCTCGTGCTCACGGCCCTCGTCGACGCATGGCCCGGCCTCGTCGTCCGACGGCTGGACGTGACCGCCGCCCCGGCCGTGGCACGGCGCTACGGCGTCACGTCGGTGCCGACGTTGCTCGTCTTCGTCGACGGGGTCCTGCGCCACCGGCTCGTCGGTACCCGGCAGCCGGACCAGCTACGCCGTGAGCTCGCGGCACTGCTCGACCCATACCCACCGTCGGTCGCGTCGTCGGCCGTATCCAGGAGTCACGACCATGAGCTCTGACCGTTCGCACGTTCCCGCGCACGCCCCACGCCGCCGCGCGAGCCGAGCACGACGTGGCGCCGCCAACGTCGTCCTGGTGGCGTTGGCGTTGCTGATCGCGCTCGGCGGGACGGCCTTCGCCGCGACCGGCGGCACGTTCGTCCTCGGGCGCAAGAACATCGCCGAGACCGTCACGACCCTGTCCAACACGACCGGCCCGGCGCTGTCGCTGCAGGCGCCGGCCGGCGCGCCCCCACTACGGGTCAACCGGTCGGTCCGTGTCGCCAACCTGAACGCGGACCTGCTCGACGGCAAGGACGCGTCCACGTTCACGCCGAAGTCCGCCTTCGACAAGCTGAAGGCCGAACATGCGGCGCTACAGGCGAGCCACGCCGCACTCACGTCACAGCACGCCGCGCTGGAGGCCCGCGTCGTCGAACTCGAGGCCCGTCCCGGCGCAGACACGCAGCTGGCGGCACGCGTGGCCGACCTGGAGGCCCTCCTGGCAGGTGTCGAACGACGACAGGTCGCCGGTCAGCCGACGATCCGCTTCGACGGCGTGAACCTCCAGCTGGTCAACGGCAGTGGCCGCACCGATGTCGCCAACGGCCGGGGCAACCTGCTGCTCGGCTACGCCGCGGCGGCGAAGGAACCGCGCCGCACCGGCTCGCACTACCTCGTGATCGGTGACTTCCACTCGTGGACCTCCACCGGCGGCATCGTCGCCGGTCACTGGAACACCGCCGACGGCTTCGCCGCCTCGGTGCTCGGCGGCGAGCGCAACACCGCGAGCGGGCACTACGCCACCGTCACCGGCGGGCTCGGCAACACCGCCAGCGGCACCCATGCCGTCGTGGCGGGCGGCGGGGCGAACGTGGCGTCCGGCACGCGGGCCGCGGTCACGGGCGGGGCCGAGAACACGGCCAGCGGGCTGGCCTCCTCGGTGACCGGCGGCCGGAAGAACGTCGCGACCGGCAACGGCGACGACATCCTCCGCGACGGCGACTACTCGACGGTCAGCGGCGGTCACGGCAATACGGCCAACGGTTACCACGCCAGCATCGCAGGCGGTAAGGACAACGTCGCGCGCGGGCGGACCACCGCGATCCTCGGCGGGGCGGGACGGATGCTGGCGAACCCGCTCGAGTGCCATCCCGCGTGCTCGTGACGGCGAGCAGGGCAGGCGCACGCCAGTAGCCTGTGGATGCGGTGCGTCCGGCCGGGCGCACCGCGTTCGCGTACGAGGAAACCCACACCCATGCAGGTCGCGCTGGTCACCGGCAGCTCCGAACTGGACTTCGTCGCCGACGTCGACGTGCCGCTCGTCACGGCGCTCGAGGCGCGTGGCGTGACGGTCACCCAGCCGCGCTGGGACGACCCCGACGTGGCCTGGGAGTCCTTCGACGCCGCCGTCGTGCGCACCACCTGGGACTATCCGCAACGGCGCGACGAGTTCGTGGCGTGGGCGGCCGCAGCCGGCGAGCGGACCCGGCTGTGGAACCCTGCCGGGGTCCTGCGCTGGAACACCCACAAGTCGTACCTGCTGGAGCTGGAGGAGCGCGGCGCACCGGTCGTGCCCACCGCATGGCTCGGCCAGGGTGACCGCATCCGGCTCGACGAGCTGCTGCAGGCCCGTGGCTGGACCGAGGCGATCGTCAAACCCGCCGTCGGGGCCGGCGCCAGCGGCCTGCAGCGGATCCGCGCAGGCGACCCTGCCGGTCAGGCCCACCTCGAGGCACAGCTCGCCGCCGGTGACGTGCTGGTGCAGCCGTACCTCGCCAGCGTGGAGACCCGTGGCGAGCTGTCCGTGGTCGTGGTCGACGGCGAGGTCAGCCACGCCGTGCGCAAGGTCCCCGAGGGCGGCGAGTTCCGCATCCACGAGGAGTTCGGCGGCCGCAACCTCGTCGAGGAACCCGACGCCGACACCGTCGCGCTGGCCCGCTGGATCGTGGAGTCGACCGGACACGACCTGCTGCTCGCCCGCGTCGACCTGCTGGAGGACGAGGTCGGCCAGCCGCAGCTGATCGAGCTGGAGGCCACCGAACCCGACCTGTTCCTGCGCTCGGTACCCGAGGCGGGGGAGCGGATCGCCGACGCCGTCGTCGCGCGGCTGCGTCCGTCCGACGGCCCGGGCACCCGTCCGGTCGAGGGCTGATCTGCGAAGCTCGGACGGACCCGCACGGTCGAGGCGGTCGTCCAGCAGCCAGCGGATCAGGAGCGGGGAACGGTGCGGATCGCGATCACCGGCGCCACAGGATTGATCGGTCAGACGTTGACCGACGAGTTGCGCGCGGACGGACACCAGGTCGTGCGGGTCACCCGGTCGCGGGCCCACGCCGGCGCCGACGACGTGGTCTGGGACCCGGCGGCCGGCACCATCGACGCGGCCCGGCTCGAGGGTCTCGACGGCGTGGTGCATCTGGCCGGCGAGCCCATCGGGGCCGCGCGCTGGTCCGAGGACACCAAGCGCCGCATCCGCGACAGCCGCGTGCAGGGCACCGACCTGCTCGCGCGCACCCTGGCGGGCCTGGACCGCCCCCCGGCGGTGCTGGTGTCGGGCTCCGCGGTCGGCTATTACGGCGACCGCGGTGACGAGATCCTGACCGAGGACGCCGCACCCGGCGACGACTTCCTCGCCCGAGTGTGCGTGGCCTGGGAAGCCGCCGCCGACCCCGCACGGGCGGCCGGCATCCGGGTCGTGCACCCGCGGACCGGCGTGGTGATCGCCGCCGACGGGCCGCTGATCGACAAGATCGAGCTGCCGTTCAAGCTCGGCATCGGCGGCAAGGTCGGTTCCGGACGTCAGTACGTGCCGTGGATCTCGCTGACCGACCACGTGCGTGCCCTGCGGTTCCTGCTGGAGCGCGAATTGGCCGGGCCCGTGAACCTCACCGGTCCGGAACCGGTCACCAACGCCGAGCTGACCAGGGCGCTGGGCGAGGTGATGCACCGCCCGACCGTGCTGCCGATCCCGACGTTCGCGGTCACCGCCCTGTACGGCGAGATGGGCCGGACCCTGGCCAGCGTCAGCCAGCGGGCGCGTCCGGCCCGCCTGTTGGAGGCCGGCTTCACGTTCGTGCACGGTGACCTGCGCTCCGCGTTGCGCGCCGCCCTACAGCGCCCGGCGGCCTGATGTCGCGGGTGCTGGTGGTCGGGGCCGGCCTGGCCGGCCTGACCTGCGCGGTCCGGCTGTCCGAGGCCGGCGCCGACGTCGAGGTGCTGGAGGCGGACGACGGCGTCGGTGGACGGGTGCGGACCGACGTGGTGGACGGCTTCCGCGTCGACCGCGGCTTCCAGGTGCTGCTTACCGGCTACCCGGCGGCGCGGCGCTGGTTCGACTACGCCGCGCTCGAGCTGCGGCCGTTCTCACCGGGCGTCACGATCCGGCGCGCCGGACGGTTCGAACGGCTGGTCGACCCGCTGCAGGACCCCGTCGCCGCCCTCCGCTCGCTGCCGCGGGTCCGGCTCGGCCCGCGCGACGCCCTGCGGCTGGTGGCCTGGCGCCACGACCTGCTCGCGACCCCCGGACGCGAACTCGCCGACCGGCGCCCGCTCACGACCCGCGACCTGCTGCGCCGCCGGGGCTTCTCCGACGCGTTGGTCGAGCGCTTCTTCCGGCCGTTCCTGACCGGCACGTTCTTCGACGCCGAGCTGACCACCTCCAGCCGGATGACCGAGCTGGTGTTCCGGTCGTTCTTCCGCGGCGAGGTGGCCGTGCCCGACGGGGGCATGCAGCGCCTGCCCGAACAGCTCGCCGCCCGGCTGCCGGCCGGCACGGTGCGGCTGTCCACGCGCGTGGACGGGGTGGGCGACGGCGAGGTGACCCTCGCAGACGGCAGCACGCGAGCGGCGGACCACGTCGTCGTCGCGGTCGACGGCCCGACGGCCGCAGCCCTCCTGGGCGAGCGTCTCGCGCGGGCGCCCGCGCCCGGGCGCGGCAACGTGACGCTGTGGTACGCGGCCGACCGCTCGCCCGTCGACGCACCCGATCTCGTGCTGGCCGCGGACGACGACGGCCCGGTCAACAACGTCGCCGCCATGAGCGACGTGGCACCGGGCTACGCCCCGCCGGGTCGCACCTGCCTCGCGGTGTCGCTGCGTGGCTACCCGCGCGACGACGACGCCACCCTGGACGCCGCCGTCCGTGCGCAGCTGCGCGGCTGGTACGGCAGCCAGGTCGACGGCTGGCAGCCCCTGGCCGTCCACCGCGTCCCGTACGCGCAGCCGCGCCAGGACCTCCCGGATCTGGACGTCCTCGCCCGCGAATCGCGTGCGGGGGAGCGCACCTGGGTCTGCGGCGACCACCTCGACACCGCCTCGATCCAGGGGGCACTGGTGTCGGGCCGGCGTGCGGCCGACGCCGTGCTCGCCGCCTGAGAGCACGGATTGGTGCCTCCGGCCGCCGCTCTGGCAGGCTGCCGCCCATGCGCGTCCTCATGCTCACCTGGGAGTACCCGCCGCGGGTCGTCGGCGGGCTCGGCCGTCACTGCGCCGCGCTGGCCCGCAACCTGGTCGCCCAGGGGCACGAGGTCCACGTCGTGACCCGCGACCACGTCACGGGCGACGGCCCTCCGGCCCCGGGCGAGGAGTGGCTCGAGGGCGTCCACGTCGTGCGCGTCGCGGAGGCGCCGCCGGTGATCCCGTTCCAGGACCTGGTGCCCTGGGTGCTGGCGTTCAACAACCGGGTCCAGACGGCGGCCGCCAAGCTGGCCCGCCGCTACGACTTCGACGTCGTCCACGCCCACGACTGGCTGGTCGCCTACGCCGCCGCCGGCATCAAGGAGGCGTTCGACCTTCCGCTGGTCGCGACCGTGCACGCCACCGAGTACGGCCGCCACCAGGGCTGGCTGCCCGGCCCGATGAACAAACTCATCCACCAGGTCGAGTGGTGGCTGACCTACGAGGCCCGGCGGGTCATCGCCTGCTCCAGGTACATGCGCGAGCAGGTCGAGGACATCTTCGTCCTCCCGCCGGAGAAGGTCGACGTCGTCCCCAACGGCGTGGCCGTACGGGACTTCGCCCTGCCCGACGACGAGGTGGCCGCGTACCGGCGCACGCTCGTCGGGCCCCGCACGCGCATGGTGGTGTTCGCGGGACGGCTCGAGTACGAGAAGGGCGTGCAGACCGTGCTGGAGGCACTGCAGGCCGTGCGGGGCGGTGTCGGACCCGTGAAGTTCTTCATCGCGGGGATCGGCACCTACTCCGACGAGCTCAAACGCCGGGTCCGCGAGCTGGGCCTGCGCCGGCACGTCCACTTCACCGGCTTCCTCGAGGACCAGCACCTGCGGTTGCACTACGCGGCCGCCGACGTCGCCGTCGCGCCCAGCATCTACGAGCCGTTCGGGCTGGTCGCGGTCGAGGCGATGGCCTGCGGGACGCCGGTCGTCGCCGGTGACACGGGCGGCCTACGCGAGATCGTCGCCGGTGGCTCCGGGCTGAGCTTCCCGCCCCAGGACGCCGAGGAGCTGGCCAGCGCCCTGACCCGGGTGCTCACCGACGACGCGCTCGCCCAGCGCATGGTCGCCCGGGCGCGCCGCCGCATCGCCGAACGCTACGACTGGTCGTCGGTCGCGGCGGCCACCGTCGACGTCTACGCCCGGGCCGCGCGCGAGGAGGCGGCGCTGGCCGGCCGCGAGCAGCGCCCGGCGCTGCGCCCGATCCTCCACGCCGCCCCGATCCTGGAGCTCGGCGAAGCCGCCGGCTGATCACGCGGCCGGCCGACGAAGCTCAGCGGGTGGCGTCGCCGGTGGGGGTGACGCGGGAGGCGCGGCCGTGGGACATGGCGGTGGCCAGAGCCGTCACGGTGGGATGACCGGGCAGGTCCTCGATGCGGACCGGCAGCGGCAGCGACCAGTTCTCCGCACGCACGGAGCGGTCGGTGCCCGGCACGTTGGGGCGGTGGGGGGTGCCGACCGCGTCGTCGAGTTGTGCGAGCACGAGCTGGTTCGGAGCGGAGGCGAGGTGGCGGTGCAGGGCGACGATCGCCTCGGCCGCCGAGGCGTCCGGGTCCAGGCCGGTGGCGGCGACGATGCGGGTGCGCAGCTGGGCGTGCCAGTCGTCGTCGGGTTCGTGGCCGAGCGACTCCAACATCCGGGCGTCCTTGCCGGTCCAGACGCCGGCCACGGTCGGCAGGTCGTGGGTCGACACCGACGCGAGCGCCTTGGTGCTCCACGCCTCGATCGGGTCCTCCTCGAACCACCACACCTGGTAGCGCAGCACGTCACGGGCGTCGAGCTCTTCCCGCACGCCCTCGGGCACCGTGCCCAGGTCCTCGCCCACGACGAACGCCCGCGCCCGCTGTGACTCCAGGGCGAGGATGTCGAACAGGTCGTCGGTCGGCATCTTCACGTAGGCGCCGTCGGCGGCCGTGCCGCCCGGCGGGATCCAGAACATCCGGAACAGCCCGAGCACGTGGTCGATCCGCAGCCCGCCGACGTGGCGCAGGGCGGCGCGCACCGTGTCGATGAAGGGCTCGTAGCGGGCCGCCTGCAGTTTCCAGGGCACGAACGCCGGCAGCGTCCAGTTCTGGCCCTGCGGGCCGAGCTCGTCCGGTGGCGCCCCCACGCTGACGCCGGTGGCCAGCACGTCCTGCCACGCCCACGCGTCCGCACCGTCCGGGTCGGCGCCGATCGGCAGGTCACCCAGCAGCGCCAGCGGTGCGCCGGCGTAGCGCAGCTGTTCGTCGCACAGCCACTGCAGCCAGCAGTGGAAGCGGATCCGGTCGGCGTGCTCCTTGGCGAAGCTCGCGACCGCCTCGGACGCGGGGTGGCGGTGCTCGGCCGGCCAGCTGCGCCACCCGGAGCCGTGGTGCTCGGCCAGCGTGCAGAAGGTGGCGAACTCGGTCAGCGCATCGCTGCGCTCCTCCACGAACGCGTGGAACGCCGGATCGTCGCCCGCGCCGTCGACCTCGCTCCACACCCGTTCGAGGACGGCGAGCTTGTGCTGGGCGATCCGGTCCCGGTCGATGGGCTGGTCGTCGGTCAGGGCGCGCCCGGCCGCACACAGCTGCTCGAAGTCCTCCAGCCGTGCCACTCCCGGGATCTCGTCGATCCGCAGGTAGAGCGGATCGAGGAAGCGGCGCGAGGTGGGGTAGTACGGGCTGGTCTCACGGGGCGCCACCGGGGTGACGGCGTCCAACGGGTTGATCAGCATCGTGCCGGCGCCGATGTCGGCCGACCACATCGCGAGGTGGCGCAGGTCGGCGAGGTCCCCGATGCCCCAGCTGTCGGCCGACCGGGCGGCGTAGAGCTGCACCGACCAGCCCCAGGCGACGAGGTCGTCGGGCAGGTGACACCGTCCCGGGCTCACGATGAGCCGGCGTGGTTCCTCGTCCCCGTCGACGACGAGGTCGTGATAGCCGGCGGGCAGATCGCCGGGCACCGCACCGTCCAGCGGGCGGACCGTGCCGTCCTCGAGACGCACCTCGACCGCGCCGGGCACGTCGACGGACTCGCCGGTGCGTACCACCAGGACGGCGTCGACCGGGGGCGGCCCCGCCGCTGCCGGATCACCGTCCATCGCCCGCACCAGCGCGTCGCGGGTGCTGCGGGGTACCTCGGCCCAGGCGCCGAAGGCGTCCTCGTAGGCCGTCACGATGCCCCAGGCATCGGGGGCGGCGGAGCGGCCGCCGGTGCGTCGCCGCTCCTCGTCCGAGCGGCGTTCGGGGGTGTCGGCCATCAGGCGTCCTCGTCCCGCACCAGCAGTGCGACCGGGAAGGCGGTCAGGATCTCGGCGAGCGCGACGGGACGGTCCCCGGGGACCACCTGTCCGCTCAGCTCGCAGCGCCACGTCCCGGCGGGCAGCTGCAACGAGGTCCCGCGCCAGTCCCAGTCCTCGAAGCGGCCACCGAGTCCGACCGTCAGGCGCGGCGCCACGGTGGCGACCCTACCGCCGCGCACGAACGCGACCACGTGACCGGCGCGCAGGCCCTCGGCGTGGAGCGGCTCGTAGGTCCCCCCGGGCCCGAACGCCTCCGGCATCCGGGCGCGCAGACGCAGCGCCCGGTGCGTGACCCACAGCTTCGGGGCGCCCTCGTCCATCCGCGCCAGGAGCTCGACCGGGTGGTCGTCGGCCTGCAGCTCCTTCAGCAGCTGCCGGCGACCGTCGAAGTCCACCGGGCGTCGGTTGTCGGGGTCGACCAGCGACAGGTCCCACACCTCGCAGCCCTGGTAGACGTCGGGCACCCCCGGCGAGGTCAGCTTCAGCAGCGTCTGCGACAGCGAGGTGAGCCGGCCCGCACGCCGCAGCGTGTCCACCAGTCGCTCGAGGGCGGTCAGGACCTCGTCGTCGGCCAGGACCGCCCGGACGTACGCCTCGAGGTCGGCCTCGTAGCGCGCGTCCTGGTCGATCCAGTCGGTGTACTGCTTGCCCTCGCGGGCCGCCTTGCGCAGGTACTCCACGGTCCGGTCGGCGGTGATCGGCCACGTCCCGAGCAGGGTCTGCAGCGTCAGGTAGCCGTGCAGCGCGGACGGCCCACGCTCGCCCACGTGCCGAGCGGTCAATGCAAACCACTCCTCGACCGTGCGCACCCACAGGTAGGGCAGCTCCGAGAGTGCGGCCAGCCGGGCGCGCACGTCCTCGCTGCGCTTGGTGTCGTGGGTGGACGTCGACAGCATTGAGGCGGGCCACGTGCGCTGCCGTCGGCGGTTGCGCTCGTGGAACACGGCCGGGTCGGTGCCGAGGTGGGCGGGGTCACCGCCGACCTCGTTGACGCCCACGAATCGCAGGTAGCGGTAGAAGACGGTGTCCTCGACGCCCTTGGCCATGGCCGGCCCGGTCAGCTGCTGGAAACGCATGACGAAGTCGGTGGCGCCGACACCGACCTGGTCGAGCAGGAGCAGCTCGATCAGCAGGTCGAGCGCCTCCTCGAGTTCCGGGTGGCGGGCCCGGGCGCGGGCGACCGCTTCGTGGACGTAGTGGCGGTCGAGGTCGTCGACGGCTGCCAGCTCCGCGCGGACGTAGGTGCGGTAGACCGGGAAGGCGACGACGACCGCCCGCAGCGCGGCCGACAGCTCGTCCTCGTCGGCGACGACGCCGGCCTGGCGGGCGAGGTCGATGAAGGCCCGACACAGGCCGCGGAACTCCGCCACGAGCAGCCGGTCGAGCACCCGGTGCTTGGCCTCGCGCACGATCCCGTCGTAGGCCGGCGACTCGATGCCGTCGCGGGCGACGACCTGTTCGTAGAGGTCGTCGAGGACTCCGGCCGCGTTGGGCTCGACGAACAGGCCCAGCACGTCGTTGGCGAACTCGTAGCCGGTGGTCCCGTCGACGGGCCAGTCGGTGCGCAGCGGCTCGTCCGCCTCGAGGATCTTCTCCACCACGATCCAGGCGTCCGGGGCCGCGTCGCGCAGCTGCTGGAAGTAGCCGGTGGGGTCGTACAGGCCGTCGGGGTGGTCGATGCGCAGGCCGGTGACGATCCCATCGTCGACCAGGTCGAGCACCCGACGGTGGGCCGCGTCGAAGACGTGCGGCTCCTCGACCCGGATGCCGCCCAGCGTGGTGATGTCGAAGAAGCGGCGGTAGTTGAGCTCGGTGTTCGCGCGCCGCCAGTGCGCCAGCCGGTAGTGCTGCCCGAGCAACAGCGAGAACAACCGTCCCCGGTCGGCCTCGAAGGCGGCGAGCGTCGCCTGGACGTCGGTGGGGTCCAGCTCCAGCTCGGCCAGCGACCCCGGGCGCACCGGCCAGGCGTGTTCGTGGTAGACGACCCGGTAGCCGGCCTCCGGGTCGCCGGCGGATGCCTCGCCGTCGGCGGATGCTTCGCCGCCGGCGTGCACGAGCCGGAGGTCGCCGGCGTCGGCGAGCTCGACCTCCAGTGGCTGGCCGAGGTGGGGGACCAGCACCTGCGGCGGCCCGTCGCCACGGTGCTCCCAGCGGATGTCGAAGTGGTCGGCGTACTGGCTGTCGGGGCCGTGGCGCAGCACGTCCCACCACCACGGGTTGTGCGGGCTGACCAGCCCGACGTGGTTCGGGACGATGTCGAGCACCAGCCGCAGGTCGTGCTGGCGACAGGCGTCGGCGAGCGCCGCGAACGCCTCGTCGCCGCCGAGCTCCTCGTTGAGGCGGCCCGGGTCGACGACGTCGTAGCCGTGGCTGCTGCCCGGTGCCGCCTGCAGCGCCGGGGACAGGTACACGTGCGACACGCCGAGCTCGGCCAGGTAGGGCACCTGGTCCGCCGCGTCACGGAACGTGAAGCCCGCGTGGAGCTGCAGGCGGTAGGTGCCGGTCGGGACGTCGCGGTCGGTCACGCGTCGAGCTCCTGCAGGACGACGATGCCGCGCCCGACCACCTTGCACGCGCCACCCGCGGCGATGGTCTCGCCGGGGTCCGGCAGCACCTTCGCCGCCGTGTCCACGACGACCTGCCAGCGCTCGCCCCACGGCTCGGGGGGCAGCGTGAACTCGATGGTCTGGTCGCTGGCGTTGAACAGGATCAGGAACGAGTCGTCGACGACCTGCTGGCCGCGCGGGTCCGGGCTCGGGATGCCGTGACCGTTCAGGAAGACCTGCAGCGACTTGGCGAAGCTGGCGTCCCAGTCCTGGTCGTCCATCTCCGACCCGTCGGGCCGCAGCCAGCCGATGTCGTCGATCTCCTCGCCGCGCAACGGTCGGCCCTGGAACCAGCGCCGACGACGGAACACCGGGTGCTCGGAGCGCAGGGCGATCAGCCCCGTCGTGAAGGCGAGCAGGTCCTCGTCGACCGCCTCCCAGTCGAACCAGGAGATCTCGTTGTCCTGGCAGTAGGCGTTGTTGTTGCCGCCCTGGCTGCGTCCGAACTCGTCACCGCCGAGCAGCATCGGCACGCCCTGGCTGAGCAGCAGCGTGGTCAGGAAGTTGCGCTGCTGGCGGGCCCGCAACGCGACCACCTCGGGGTCGTCGGTCGGCCCCTCCGCGCCGCAGTTCCAGGAGCGGTTGTCGTCGGTGCCGTCCTGGTTGTCCTCGCCGTTGGCCTCGTTGTGCTTGTCGTTGTAGGCCACCAGGTCGGCCAGCGTGAACCCGTCGTGGGCGGTCACGAAGTTGACGCTGGCGCCGGGGCGGCGGGTGTCCGACTCGTACAGGTCCGAGCTGCCCGTCAACCGGGAGGCGAACTCCGGCAGCGTCGCGGGCTCGCCGCGCCAGAAGTCGCGGATGGTGTCGCGGTACATCCCGTTCCACTCGGACCACAGCGGCGGGAAGTTGCCGACCTGGTAGCCGCCCTCGCCGACGTCCCAGGGCTCGGCGATGAGCTTGACCTGGCTGATGACCGGGTCCTGCTGGATGACCTCGAAGAAGGTCGACAGCCGGTCCACGTCGTGCAGTTCGCGGGCCAGCGTGGAGGCGAGGTCGAAGCGGAAGCCGTCGACGTGCATCTCGTTCACCCAGTAGCGCAGCGAGTCCATGATCAACTGCAGCACGTGGGGATGGCGCATGTTCATGGAGTTGCCGGTGCCGGTGTAGTCCATGTAGTAGCGCGGGTCGTCGTCGACCAGCCGGTAGTAGGCCGGGTTGTCGATGCCCTTCAGCGACAGGGTGGGGCCGAGGTGGTTGCCCTCGGCGGTGTGGTTGTAGACCACGTCGAGGATGACCTCGATGCCGGCCTGGTGGAGGGTCTTGACCATCTGCTTGAACTCGGTGACCGCCTGCTCGGCCGTGCCCGACGCGTACCCGTCGTGCGGGGCGAGGTAGGCGATCGAGTTGTAGCCCCAGTAGTTCGTCAGGCCGCGCTCCACCAGGTCCGACTCGGGGACGTGCCGGTGGACCGGTAGCAGTTCGACCGCGGTGACGCCGAGGTCCTGCAGGTACTCGATCACGGCCGGGTGGGACAGCCCGGCGTACGTGCCGCGCTGCGACTCGGGCACATCCGGGTGGAGCTTGGTCAGCCCCTTGGCGTGGACCTCGTAGATCACGGTCTGGTGCATCGGCGTGCGCGGGTGGCGGTCGTCGCCCCACTCGAAGAACGGGTTGGCGACGACGCTGCGGGGCACGTACGGCGCGCTGTCCTCGGTGTTGGGCGGACCATCCGGGTCACCGAACGTGTAGCCGAACACGGGTTGGCCCCACTGCAGTTCCCCGTCGACGGCCTTGGCGTAGGGGTCGATCAGCAGCTTGCTCGGGTTGCACCGCAGCCCGCGTGCGGGGTCGTAGGGCCCGTGGACGCGGTAGCCGTAGCGCTGGCCGGGCCCGATCGTGGGCAGGTAGCCGTGCCAGACGTGGCCGGTGACCTCGCTCAGGCGGACGCACGTCTCCGTGCCCTCGTCGTCGAAGAGGCACAGGTCGACCGCATCGGCGGCCGCACTGAAGAGCGCGAAGTTGGTGCCGAAGCCGTCGTAGGTGGCGCCCAGCGGGTAAGGCTGACCGGGCCAGGTCTCGATCGTCACACGTGTTCCTTCGTCGTCCCCGGGCGGGTGGAGGAGCGAGTGGCATCTTCGCGCCTCGGAAGCGGCCGCCGGGCCCGAAGGCGGCCCGAACGGTCATCCGTACGTCCCGACCGGGGGCGAGCATGGCGCATGCGGCGGTGCGGCGCGCTCGGCGCCGTCACCCTCGCCGTAGCAGCACCGCCGAGGTGCCCGGCAGGCGCACGCGAGGTGCGCCAGGGGCGTCGTCCACCGCCACACCACCCGGGCCGCCCCAGCGCACGTCGGCGGTGTCGAACACCACCTGCCACGTCGCGTCCGGTGGCAGCGGCACGTCGGCCGCCGCCTCCCCGGCATGGAGGACGACCACGACGTCCTGGGCGGGATCGGCCGCGCGCGAGCGCCGGAACGACAGTGTCGTCGCGGCGTGCAGCACGGCGTCGGCGGGGCCGGCGTCCTCCGCGGTCAGTGCTGGCACCTCGCGGCGCAGTCGCAGCAGTTCCCGGTACAACGCGAGCACGGTGGCGTTGCGGTCCTGCTCGCGCAGCGACCAGTCGAGCTTGGAACGCTCGAAGGTGGCCTCGGCCTGCGGGTCCGGGGCCTCGCCCTGGTCGGCGAAGTAGGCGAACTCGCGTCGCCGGCCGGTGCGGACCGCCTCGACGAGGTCCGGGTCGGTGTGCGAGACGAAGTACTGGAAGGGCGCCGTCTCGGCGTACTCCTGGCCCATCCACAGCATCGGCGTGAAGGGCAGGAGCAGCAGGGCCGCGGCCGAGGTCTTCAGCTGCTCGTGGTCGAGCAGGTCGGCCTGGCGCTCGCCGAGCATGCGGTTGCCGACCTGGTCGTGGTTCTGCGTGCACGCGACGAACCGGCCGTAGGGCACGTCGCGCGCCGGCCGGCCGACGGTGCGCTGACGATGTGCCGACCAGCGGCCGGCCATCACGAAGCGGTCGCGCAGGGCGTGCTGGAGGTCGACCAGCCCGCGGTAGTCCTCGTAGTAGCCCGTGCGCTCTCCGGTGAACGCGACGTGCAGAGCGTGGTGGACGTCGTCGAGCCACTGGCCGTCCAGCCCGTAGCCGCCGAGCGCCGTCGCGCGCACCAGGCGTGGGTCGGCCAGGTCGGATTCCGCGATCACGAAGGTGTGCCGACCTGCCCGTCGGGCCTCGGCGTGGACCTCGCGCGCGATCTCCTCCAGAAGGTGGACCGCCGACTGGTCGAGGATGGCGTGCACGGCGTCCAGCCGCAGCCCGTCGACGTGGAACTCGCGGACCCAGCGGACCGCGTTCTCCACGAAGTAGCGGCGCACGGCGTCGCTGTGCGCACCGTCGACGTTGACCGCCTGGCCCCACGGCGTGTCGTAGCGGTCGGTGAGGTACGGGCCGAAGTCGGACAGGTGGTTGCCCTCCGGCCCGAAGTGGTTGTAGACGACGTCGAGCACGACCGCGATACCCGCCGCGTGGGCCGCGTCGACCAACCGGCGCAGCCCGGCAGGGCCGCCGTAGGAGTGCTGCACCGCATAGGGCAGTACGCCGTCGTAGCCCCAGTTGCGCTCGCCGGGGAACTGCCACACCGGCATGAGCTCGATCGCCGTGACGCCGAGCTCGCGCAGGTCCGGCAGGCGGGGGACGATCGCGTCGAAGGTGCCTTCGGGCGTGAACGTCCCGACGT
Organism: Egicoccus sp. AB-alg2; assembly: GCF_041821065.1. Classification (NCBI taxonomy): domain Bacteria; kingdom Bacillati; phylum Actinomycetota; class Nitriliruptoria; order Egicoccales; family Egicoccaceae; genus Egicoccus; species Egicoccus sp. AB-alg2. The sequence goes on from NZ_JBGUAX010000003.1 coordinate 509,275, forward strand.
GGAGTTCGTAGAGGACGTGTTCGCGCAGCGGCGGGTTGACCCAGCCGGCGTCGGTCCAGTCGAAGCTCGGGTCGTCGACGGCGGACGGGCCGTGCAGCCCGTCGGGCTGCCAGCGGGAGGCGGGGTCGTTGCGGTCGAGGTGGCTGCCGTCGGACGTGCGCAGCCGCACCCGGTAGCGGTCCCCGGCACCGACGCCGTCGACCGTGGCCTCGTGATAGCCGCGGTGCGTGGCGGCCAGCGGTTCGACGCGCTGGCCGTCGTCGAGCACCACCTCGACGCCCTCGGCCTCCGGGGCCCAGACGAGGAAACGGGTGGAGCCGTCGTCGCGTGCGGTGGCACCGAGGTGGTCGTGGTCCGCGTGGTGGGTCACCGGTGGGCTCCTTGGGCACGGTCGTCGTCGTCGCCCGGTGGCGGTTCGAGTTCGATGATGAGGCGCGCCGCGCGGTCGTAGGTGAGGTAGGCGTAGGCCCAGTTGCCCAGCACGGCGACGCGGTTGCGGAAGCCCACGAGGTACAGCAGGTGCAGGCCGAGCCACGACAGCCACGCGAGGCTGCCGTGCAGCTTCACGCCCAGGGCCAGTTCCGCGATGGCGTCGCGGCGGCCGATCGTCGCCATGGTGCCCCGGTCGCGGTAGCGGAACGGCGCCGTCGGCTCGCCGCGGCGCAGTCGCACGATCTGGTCGGCGACGTGCTGACCCTGCTGGATGGCCACGGGCGCGAGCTGGGGCAGGACCTGTCCGTCCTTGCCCGTCACGGCGGCGAGGTCACCGACGACGAACGCGTCGGCGCGGCCCGGGACGCGCAGGTCGCCGGCGACCTTCACGCGTCCGCCCTTGCCCTGCTCGAGCCCCAGCACGTCGGCCAGGGGGTTCGCGCGCACGCCCGCCGTCCAGACCACCGTCGCGGTGGGGATGCGTTCGCCGTCGGAGAGCCGGACCTCGTCCGCCTCGACGGCCTCGATCGCGGTGTCCGTGCGGACCTCGACCCCGCGTTCCTCCAACGCTCGACGGGCATAGCGCTGACTGGCCTGGCTGTACGTGCCCAGCAACGCGTCCATCATCTCGACCAGCACGACGCGCACCTTGGCGATGTCGACGTTGGGGTGGTCGCGCTGGACCACGTGCTCGACCAGCTCGGCGATGGCGCCCGACAGTTCGACACCGGTCGGACCGCCACCGGCGACGACGAAGTTCAAGGCGCCCTGCTCGATCAGCTCCGGGTGCGACTCGACCCGTTCGAACTGTCGGAGCAGGTGGTTGCGCAGCCGCAGCGCGTCCGGGATCCACTTGAGCATGAACGCGTGCTCGGACACGCCCTCGATGCCGTAGTCGGCGGACTCGGCGCCGGCGGCGAACACGACCGTGTCGAAGTCCAGGGACGCACCGTCGTCGAGCTCGACCCGGCGGGCGTCCCAGTCGACGCCGACCACGGTGCCCAGACGGACGTCGACGGGCAGCCGCCGGAACAGCCCACGCACGCTGTGGCCGATGCTGTCGGACTCGAGCCCGGCGGTCGCCACCTGGTACAGCAGTGGCTGGAAGGTGTGATGGTTGTGGCGGTCGACCAGCGTGATGCGCAGCGGCGTGTCACTCGCGGCCCGGCCGAGTCGCCGGGCCACGTTGAGTCCGGCGAAGCCGGCTCCCACCACGACGACGTGGTGACGTCGGTCGCTTCCTTCGGGGCGTTCGCCCACCTGCATGCACGCTCCGGGCGTCGGTGTCGGGCAGGACGCGGCAGTGTTCCAGCTCCTGCGTGACGCCGACCCGGTCCGTCGACAGGGTCACCGGAGTGCGAAGCCCAGTCGCTCGGTCAGGGCGTCGATGGCGTCCGCCCAGGCCCGGGCGGCCTCGTCACCGGCGCCCGCCCGCGTCTCCAGCCACTCGCGGCGCTGACGACGCACCTGCCAGGTGAGGTTCTGCGCCTGGGCCAGATCCACCTCGAACGGCAGGGACTCCGCGATCTCCACGAGCGTGGTGAAACCGGCGATGACCCGGGCCTGTTCGGGCCCGAACGTGGCGAAGGTGTCGTCGTCGGCGACCGCGCGGCGCACGCGGCGGGTGAGCCGCGTCAACGCCTGCCCGAACGCGTGGGCGAGGCCGTCGGTGTCCAGGGTCACGCCGAAGCGGTCGGCCTCCGCGATCAGCGCCTGGACACGCTCGGGCTCGGGATCACCGGCGAGCGCCTCGCGCAG